>NZ_CDROCK010000024.1:0-93460 GCF_977020205.1 Pseudomonas sp. AIG
CCTCTCCCTTCGGGAGAGGGTTAGGCGGGCGGCGTTCCGATGAGGGGCTGTTGCTCTTAGCTCTAGCTCTTCGCTCTAGCCCTTGCCTTTGGTCCGGGTCATATTCGGCCCACCATTCTTCTCAAGGTGCTCAATGATGATCCCCGCCACGTTCTTGCCCGTGGTGGTCTCGATCCCTTCCAGCCCCGGCGATGAGTTCACTTCCATCACCAACGGCCCGTGATTGGAACGCAAAATATCCACACCCGCCACCGCCAGGCCCATGACCTTGGCCGCACGCAACGCGGTCATGCGTTCCTCCGGGGTAATCTTGATCAGGCTAGCACTGCCGCCGCGATGCAGATTTGAACGGAACTCACCCGGTTTGGCCTGACGCTTCATCGCCGCGATGACTTTGTCACCCACCACGAAGCAGCGAATGTCCGCGCCGCCCGCTTCCTTGATGTACTCCTGAACCATGATGTTCTGTTTCAGGCCCATGAACGCTTCGATCACCGATTCGGCAGCGGTCGCGGTTTCGCACAGCACCACGCCGATACCCTGGGTGCCTTCCAGCACTTTGATCACCAGCGGCGCGCCGTTGACCATGTCGATAAGGTCGGGAATGTCATCC
Source organism: Pseudomonas sp. AIG (assembly GCF_977020205.1). Taxonomy (NCBI): domain Bacteria; kingdom Pseudomonadati; phylum Pseudomonadota; class Gammaproteobacteria; order Pseudomonadales; family Pseudomonadaceae; genus Pseudomonas; species Pseudomonas sp. AIG. The sequence goes on from NZ_CDROCK010000024.1 coordinate 614, forward strand.
GGCGAGTGAGCAAATCCGGTAACCGGCAAGCCAATGCCACGACGCGACAGCAGTTGCAACGAGCGCAACTTGTCCCGCGAACGGGCGATCGCTACTGACTCGTTGAGCGGGAACACCCCCATCATTTCGAACTGGCGCAACACTGCGCAACCATAAAATGTCACCGACGCGCCGATCCGCGGAATGACCGCATCAAAGCCTTCCAGCGGTTTGCCGCGGTAGTGGATCTGCGGCTTGTGGCTGGCGATGTTCATGTAGGCGCGCAAGGTGTCGATCACTACCATTTCATGCCCGCGCTCGGTTCCGGCTTCGACCAGACGGCGGGTGGAATACAGACGCGGGTTCCGCGACAGCACAGCGATCTTCATGCAACACCTGTGGAGGAGGTAGATACCGGGAACACCGGCTTGTCTTGTACATACTTGATGCCCGGATTGACCACCAACTGGCCATCGATCAGGGCTTTGGAACCGAGCAACAGGCGATAGCGCATGGACTTGCGGCAGGCGAGCGTGAACTCGACCGGCCACACTCGATCTCCCAGGGCCAGGGTGGTGCTGATGACGTAGCGCACCTGCGCATGGCCGTTGGAGCTTTTGATGGTCTTGCGCGTTACCAGTGGTGCTTCACAGCGGCGGTGACGCAATTGCACCACCGTGCCCAGGTGCGCGGTGAAACGCACCCACTTCTCGCCGTTACGTTCGAACGGTTCGATGTCGGTGGCATGCAGGCTGGAGGTGCTGGCGCCGGTGTCGATCTTCGCCCGCAGGCCCGCGACTCCCAAATCCGGGAGCGCCACCCATTCGCGCAGACCGACAACGGTCAAATGGTCAAATGTCTTCAATAGGAAAAACCAACGATTAACGCTTCCAGGCCTCAGGTGAAACCTGGGCCAACGCTTTGAATGCAGGCTTGGCGAACCAGTAACCTTGCATCAGAAAAATTCCACAGTCCGCCAGGAAATCCCGTTCACCGGCGCTCTCAATGCCTTCGGCAATGACTGTAACGTTCAACTCCGCACAGATTGTGACAATCCCCCGGACGATCGCCTGACGGACACGGTCTTGGTCGACATCGCGGATCAGCGCCATGTCGAGTTTGATCAGGTCCGGTTGGAAATCAGCCAGCAGATTGAGCCCCGAATAACCGGCACCGAAATCGTCGATGGCAGTCTTGAAGCCGAATTCGCGGTATTCACGCAGAATATTGGTCAAATGGCGATAGTTATCTACGTGCTCGCTTTCCAGGGTTTCGAAAATCAGTCGATTGATCGGGAAATTATGTTTTTTTGCCGCTTCGAGCGTACTGCGAATGCATAACTCTGGACGATAGACGGCGTTGGGCATGAAGTTGATCGACAAGTGTGTCTGCATATTTAGATTGGCCGCGCCTTCGATCGCGCGGGTCCGGCAGAGCTGGTCGAAACGGTAGCGGTTTTCTTCTGTAACCTGATTCAACACCGTCAGTGCGCCTTCACCCTTCACCCCGCGAACCAGCGCTTCATGGGCGAAAACCGACTGGTCGCGCAGATCGACGATGGGTTGATAGGCGAAGGAAAAATCGAAGCCCAACGGTTCGCTTTGCTGACACCCTTGGCAACCGGCCTTGGGTGAGGTTAATGAAGACGGAAATTTAGTCACTCGATCACTCCATGCCGCTGAACCGGCCAAGATCACAGTCTATCTGGAGGGCCGAGTTCTTGCGCCCGACAGAAACGGTAGTACAGTTCCGACTACTGGCCGAACGAGGAATTCAAATGGCACAAAAAAGCGAAGAGGACGACAAGGTTCGTCTCGACAAGTGGCTATGGGCTGCGCGTTTTTATAAGACCCGCGCCTTGGCCAAAGCGGCGATCGAGAGCGGCAAGGTGCATTGTCGAGGTGAACGCTGCAAGCCTGGCAAAGAGCCACGCATCGGTGATGAGTTCGAGATTCGTACCGGGTTTGAGGTGCGTATGGTGAAGGTCGAGGCGTTGTCGATTGTTCGACGCGGCGCACCGGAGGCGCAGACTTTGTACGCGGAGACCGAAGCGAGTATTGCCAAACGTGAAGCGGCTGCGGCGATGCGCAAGGCGGGCGCGCTGGGCGTGAGCACCGACGGCAAGCCGAGCAAGAAACAGCGGCGGGATTTGTTCAAGTTTCGCGGCAGCAGTAACGACGAGTAAGCGGGGGCGTTTTTGCGTTGTTGGTGCTGGCCTCTTCGCGAGCAGGCTCGCTCCCACAGGCGATTGCATTCCAATGTGGGAGCGAGCCTGCTCGCGAATCGAGGGCGCAGCCCTCGCCGAAGACAGCTCGGTATCAGGCGCTACGCACCACACTCATCCGCGACACCAGCGGCAACTTGCCCAGCAAAGCAAAGATCGGTGCCGTCACCTTCAGCCAGAAGTTCGAGGCGTGATACGCAAACGGCGTGTAGTAACCCCAACCCAATGCCCACACCGCCAGCAATACGCCGCCAATGTAATCGTCCTGACCCCAATGCGCACCGGCTACCAGGCGCGGCAGCATGAACAATAACGCCAGCCCCCAGATGATCACAAACTGCCCAACCGTGCGGCTGAACACGCCCATGAACAGCGCCCAGATCAGCAGCACCGAAGCATGGTCCCCTGGGAAACTCTGGCTCGAGCGATCCTTCAGTTCCCAGGTCTTCTCCAGATGCGGGAAGTAATCGCTGATATGTACCGCGCCCTCCAGAACCATCGACGGGCTGCTGTGTTGCCAGTCCATGTGGTCGGCGAACTTGGAAAACAGTGTGCGGATCACCACCATCAGCAGCAGGATCGAGAAAAAACCGAAAAACGCGCGACGCACATCAATGGCCTTGAACACCCAGTCGCCCTTGATCAGCAGCGTTAGCAGGATGACGCCGACGACGATGTCGAACGGACGCAGACTTGCAATTGCCCAGATGTGGAGCCATATCGGGTTGCTGGCCAGCGGTGCATTGAGCGAGCGGAACAGCCACTCGTCGAAAATCACACACAGCGAGTTGCCCGTAGGCCATAACCAGAAAGCCAGTAGCGCTAATGGCACTACGTTGCACAGAACCAGCCGGCCGAGGTTCCACCTTGATTGGAACAAACCCGGATTGTTCATAAAATGCCTCCCATGGCAGAGCAGTCGGCACCAAAAAGAGTGCCAAGAAGCGCAAATTTTCACGCCTTGTAACCATTTTGTCACCACATTCAGATACCCAAAATTATGACCGAGCTAGCGGATACCGATTTCACCCAACGTTTCATCTTCGATGACAGCGACACGCGCGGCGAACTGGTTGCGCTTGAGCGCAGCTACGCCGAAGTCCTCGCCAAGCACCCGTACCCTGAGCCGGTGGCGCAACTGCTCGGCGAATTGATGGCGGCTGCCTCGTTGCTCGTGGGCACCTTGAAGTTCGACGGCTTGCTGATTCTGCAAGCGCGCTCCGAAGGGCCGATTCCGCTGCTGATGATCGAATGCTCCAGCGAGCGCGAAATCCGTGGCCTGGCGCGCTACGACGCTGAGCAGATCGCGCCGGACGCCACCCTTGCCGACCTGATGCCGAACGGCGACCTGACCCTGACCGTCGACCCGACTGTCGGTCAGCGCTACCAGGGCATCGTCGACCTTGACGGCGAGACCCTGTCTGAGTGCTTCACCAACTACTTCGTCATGTCGCAACAGGTCGGCACGCGCTTCAAGCTGTTCGCCGACGGCCGCCGTGCCCGCGGGATGCTGCTGCAGCAACTGCCGGCCGACCGCCTGAAAGATGAAGAAGAGCGCGCCGACAGCTGGCAGCACATCACCGCGCTGGCCAGCACCCTGACCGCTGATGAACTGTTGAGCCTGGACAACGAAACCGTCCTGCATCGCCTCTACCATGAAGAGCAGGTGCGCCTGTTCGATGTGCAGAACCTGCGCTTCCGTTGCAGCTGCTCGCGCGAGCGTTCGGGCAATGCGTTGGTCAGTCTGGGCCTGGAAGATGCGCAGGCACTGGTGGAAGAACGCGGTGGTGAAGTGGAGATCGATTGCCAGTTCTGCAACCAGCGCTACCTGTTCGACGCCGCTGATATTGCTCAATTGTTTGCTGGCGCAGGCGTCGACACGCCGTCAGATACCCGGCACTAAAACGGTTCAGCGCAGGTAAATTCACTGCGTAACGACGGAATATCGCCGTTACGACGGGAGGACCCTACTCTTTTTGGGCTTTTCTGGCATAATCCGGCCCACTTTTTTCGCGGTAGTAGTGCACGACTTTCTACTACAAAACGTTTGGAGCACACTCGGCCACTGGCCGACGGGGAACCTCATGACGCAAGCCAATAACGCCGTGTACACCGATCTGAGTGTTGATGATCTGGTAAAAGAAGCCCTGAACCGCGGTGAGGGCGAGCTTGCCGATACCGGCGCTCTGGTTGTTCGCACTGGTCACCGCACCGGTCGTTCGCCTGTTGACCGTTTCATCGTTGAAGAGCCTTCCACCCAGGCCGCTATTGCCTGGGGCCCGATCAACCGCAAGTTCCCGGCCGACAAGTTCGACGCGCTGTGGGCTCGCGTAGAAGCATTCAACAACGCGCAAGAGCACTTTGTGTCCCACGTGCATGTAGGCGCGGCGGAAGATCACTACCTGGCCGTGAAAATGACCACCCAGACTGCCTGGCAGAATCTGTTCGGTCGTTGCCTGTTCATCAACCCGGCCCAGTACAACCCGGCCGGTCGTGAAGAGTGGCAAGTGCTCAACGTGGCCAACTTCGAGTGCGTGCCTGAGCGTGACGGCACCAACTCCGACGGTTGCGTGATCCTCAACTTCGCACAGAAGAAAGTGCTGATCGCTGGCATGCGTTACGCCGGTGAGATGAAGAAAGCCATGTTCTCCGTGCAGAACTTCCTGCTGCCGGCCGCTGACGTGTTGCCAATGCACTGCGCTGCCAACATCGGCGAAGAAGGCGACGTGACCTTGTTCTTCGGTCTGTCGGGCACCGGTAAAACCACCCTGTCGGCCGACGAAAGCCGTTACCTGATCGGTGACGACGAACACGGCTGGGGCGAAGGCGTGGTGTTCAACATCGAAGGCGGTTGCTATGCCAAGTGCATCGACCTCTCCGAGAAGAACGAGCCGGTTATCTGGAAAGCCATCAAGCACGGTGCCGTCCTGGAAAACGTTGTTATCGACGACGCCAAGCACGCCGACTACGCCGATGTCAGCCTGACCCAGAACAGCCGCGCCGCGTACCCGCTGGAGCACGTTGCCAAGCGTTCCGAGCACAACCTCGGTGGCGAGCCAAACGCGGTGATCTTCCTGACCTGCGACCTGACCGGCGTCCTGCCGCCAGTGTCGATCCTCAACGAAGAACAAGCGGCCTACCACTTCCTGTCCGGCTACACCGCACTGGTGGGCTCGACTGAAATGGGCTCGGGCAGCGGCATCAAATCGACCTTCTCCACCTGCTTCGGCGCACCGTTCTTCCCGCGTCCGGCTGGCGAATACGCAGAGCTGCTGATCAAGCGCATCCGCGGTTTCGGCTCCAAGGTTTACCTGGTCAACACCGGCTGGACCGGCGGCGGCTACGGCGTCGGCAAACGCTTCAACATCCCGACCACCCGCGCGGTGATCGCAGCGATCCAGAGCGGCGCGCTGATCGGTGCAGCCACCGAACACCTCGACACCATCAACCTCGACGTGCCACTGGCCGTACCGGGCGTTGAAACCAACCTGCTCAACCCACGCAACACCTGGGCTGACAAGGCTGCTTACGACGAGGCAGCGAAAGCACTGGCCGGTCTGTTCATCGAGAACTTCAAGAAGTTCGAAGTGAGCGACGCGATCAAGGCTGCAGGGCCGAAGTTGTAAGATTGGTTTGTAGCGAATGAAAAAGCCGCCCTTTGGGGCGGCTTTTTTGTGGGCGAAAACAAGACTAACTGGCAATATTCCCGCAGAAAATGGCCTTAACTACCAGAATACTGCCACTTAAAGAGCCAGCTTTTCGCCAATGCAGCGCTCAAAGATCGCCACTAGCCCCCGATAATCACATGACACAGCATCAATGTTTGCTGGGACCCAAGCGTCATCTTTAACCAGCCACCAATCGACTGGGAAGCCTGCGTTAATAATGATTTGTTCAAATAATAGGCGTTGCGCTCGGCCATTACCTTCGCGAAAAGGATGGATGACATTCAAATCGCCATAAGCCTCAGCGATGTTCACCACAAGTTCTGGTTTGCCCATTCCCGCGAACCACGCCGAGCGCTCCATCACGCTAAAGATTTTTTGCGCTTCTGGAAGAATTCGCTCTGCAGTGCAGAAAAATGTTTGTCCCTTTTTGATGTTAACGGTACGCAACTGCCCGGCCCAATCGTAAACATCGCAAAAAAGAGTTTTATGGGCGTGCTGCAGGACACTTAAATCATAAGGAGGGGGGAGAAGACGAAATCGACTGATCGCGATTTCCGAGAGCTCTCGCTCTGCTTTTTGCAGTTCTTCTTCAGAGTGGATGTCGAGCAAGTTACGTAGAACATCACTATGAGGGTAGCAATAGGGGTCTTGTCCGACCCCATATTTGTCCGTCATTAACGTGCAGTCTGACGATATTTTTCAATGACCGATTCCCTTGATGGAAGCGGTTTCTCGGCATCGGCACGGCTGGTATCGAAACCTTCCAGACGTAAGCTCGCCAGATAGTTTGACCGGCGTACTTTTTCGTAATAAGCCTGCTTCTGCTGGAACGTCAATTCGCTCATTTCATAGGCCTCTTGGTGCAGGACTCCAGTGTAGCGCAATCGTGTGGAGTGATAGGTCGGGATTTTCGATCCTTAAAGCGAGGCTGTTCATCGAGAGTCTGTTGGTTTTTTTGAATCATTTTGCCAGCCTTGGATATACGCGATGGTGCACATTCACCACGCAGAATTTCGTCCATTTCTCGCACGCTTTCCATCAGCTCATCAAAGAATTTGCTCATGGTTGCTCCCATGGTTGATTACCGTTTTTTTGATCGCTCTTACAGAGTGTAAAAGAGCGATACGATCACTCGATTTCAGGCTGGAGCCTTCCAGTTGAGCATCTGCTGCTGTGCGACTTGCAGCAGGTCACAGCCATCCTGCGTCAGCAGATAGAGGGCGTGGGTGATGTGGGGGATGTCTTCGACGTCGGCTTGTTTGAAGCTGAGGCAGTAGAGGGTGCGTAGCAGATCGGCGGAGGCGCGCAGGCGCTGGACGGCGCATTCGAGGATGTCTTGGGGGTTGACCTGTGTGTCGATGAGCAGAGGCTTGGTGTCGGTGAGGTTGGATTCGAGTGGGCGGTAGCGATCGGTGGTGAATTGATTCCATGTTTTCATTATTTTTGCCTCGTTTTTTGCGTCATGAGAATCCGCACCCACCGTGACCAAGCGATAGGTGGCGGACTGCGTTCGGGTTGGTCAACCGATGAGGCATTCACAACCGGCACGCCCGAAGGCGTCCCGAACACAGCCGCCATTAAGCGTGCTGACACAAAAAAGCGCCAGCAGCATACAACGACTGTGAATGCACATCTAATACGGGTGACCAAGCCCGAGTCGCTGAATTGGCAGCGACAGTCACGACTATAGAGACGAGCTACACGACGGCGATAGAAGACAAGGAGTCTGTCCTTGTAGGAACAGGACGTAGATTCAATAGGTCATTGCTGACAATCCTTCAGACGTCTTAAACGAGCGCGTTTATCTGCCATCAGTTTCCTGCTTACTTCATCGGAAATGCTTGGCCGAGGATCATCAATGCTGGCTTGGACCTGCCTGATGAACCATGCCTCGTAGGTTTCCTTGTCGCTAGCCTGCTCCGATTCATCGCTCGTACTGTTCATCGTTCTATTTCCTTCTTGGTTAAAAACCTATCGGTCGCCGCTCCGCCTCAACCAATAACCCGATACGCCGCCACATCCAGCACACTCGTCGTCAGCCCCGTTGCCGGCGCGTAGATCGAACCCTTCACCGCCGTGAACGGCACGCCTTTGCTGCCCAGCGAAACATAGCGCTCACCTTTATCCAGTTCGGTGAAGTAGGTGTAGGAAACGCTGTGCATCCGCTTGTAGCGCGCTTCGTCGGCGACGATGGCGCCCGTCAGGCGCAGGAGGTCGGCTTCGCTCAGGTTCAGGGTTTTGTTCAGTTGTACGCCCCAGCGCTTGAGGCAGGTTTCGGCGAGGTGGCGGACGATGCGGCCAGGCGCGACCAGCGTTTTCAGGTCGCCGCTGTTGGTGGGTACGCCGCCGGCAGCGGTGGCGTTGCCGGCCATGGTCGCGTGGCGGCCGGCCATCGGGTACACGCAGGTTTTAGTGCCGGTGGCGGTTTGTGGAATGACGCAGCTAAACCCTTTGGAGCGTTCATCGCGGGCATAGAAGGCGACATATTCTTTGACGTTGACGCCGAGTTTGACGCGCTGATCCTGGAAGTTGCCGATTCCCGGTACTGGATCAAGGGCGAATATATTCACTGGAATATTGTTAAGTTGAGGATCATTTAACATCGCATTGGCCAGCATGTGGCAACTTATCCCGCCGCGACTCCAGCCCACCAAATTGACTCGGGTGGGAATAACGCCGTCCTTGCGAAACGTTTTGATGATCTGCTCCTGTAACTTCTGCTGGGTCACACTACGATCACCGTAGTTATATTTACGCCAGAACCACGAACCTTCCACCTTCACATCCTCAATAGGAATACCGGCGGCTTTAAGGCGGTTGTATTCGGCCTCGGTCAGTTGCTCACGCTGCCAGTCGCATTGGCCCTTGATGATATTGATGGCGTGTCGCACGTTTTCTTCCCAGCCTTTGCCGAACAGCGTGCCGGTGAGGCCGTATTCCTTGGTCTTGGTGAACAGGTCATCGGCCTGCAGATTACCGCTGCCGGGCCCGTCAACGACGATCCATTCGGCGAACTCGCGGCCGACATGGTTGGCTGCCAGTGTGGAAACCAGTTCGCCATCCCAGAAGTTTTCATGGGTGGTATCGAACTTGTTGGAGCCAGTACCGCAAAAAAATATAGTTAGAACTGTCATGGTGTTGCTCTCGTTTAGTTGTAAGAGCGAACAAGTTAGTGTGAGTGGTATATATAAATAAAGCGTGATGGTGTTTCCGCATTTGTAATGTGGATTAGTTGTATGTTGTTTGCGGTGGTTTCTGTTTGGCAACTTCAAGCAAGTCGCAACCATCCTGCACCAATAAATAAAGTGCATTGACGATGTTGGGAATGTCTTTGACGTCAGCCTGTTTGAAACATAAGCAATAGAGTGTTTCCAGCAAATCACCGGCGGCGCGCAGGCGCTGATCGGCGGCATTGATCAGATCCGTCTGGCTGGAGTGGCTGTCGATAAGCAGTACCGGCTTTTCGCTGTAGCAAGTCTTGAGTGGGCGATAACGGTTGATCATGGTGAGGCGTGTCCTGTTCTAAGGCGCTGGGGCGGGCCGGCAGAAGGTTTGCAGCCGCGCCGGCCACTATAGAAGGGCGTTTCTCTGTGGGACAAGACAGCCACAATGGACAGTATTCGTAGGGGTTTTTCCTTGTTTTGAGGAAATGCCCTACGTGTTTTCGCAGCTTTTTCAGGCTGAAACCCTTAGGCGAAATAATTCCTACGGGATTGTCAGGCGATTCGCGGTAAACCGCTGTATCGTGCGCGCCAGAATCTGTAGGGCGTTTCCAAACGTCTGACACGCGCTTAAAGGGAATTAGGTATGCACTGGCTACGAATGGCCGCGATTTTATGGCTGGGGTTGGGCACTTGCCGTTTGGCGATGGCCTCTGACGTTGGCAACGCGTGGGTGCTGGATCATCTCGATCGCACTGGTTGGCCTGATGCGCTTATCAGTCAGACAAGCATGGACACGGCGTCGCGCGGTGAAGTGTTGATGTTCGCCAAAGCGCTGTTGGCCAGCGAAGCACTGGATGAGGAAGGGCTTGAGCAGCGACTCGGTGTGCCGCACGTGCAACTGAAGTCGATTCGCCATGTACGCGACGGTCTCTGGGAGGGGTTGCTGAGCACCTATCGCAATGCCAGTCAGAACTGTGATGAACAGCCTTTCTGTCCGCGCGTGCGCAGCGTCGCTGACCTGCGGCAGTTGGCAGCAGCGTTTACTGGCGACATCAGCCCGGCTCATGCGCTGTGGGCGAGCAAGAGCCAAAATATCCATGAGCAGATGCTGAATGAGCAGTTGCGGGTGGCGGTTTTGCGTCCCTGAACTGCAGGATTTTGTGTTGTTCTGAGCGGCCTCTTCGCGAGCAGGCTCGCTCCCACAGGGACCGTGGTGTTCAAGTAATCGCTGTATCATTCCGAATCGATTTGGCCCCGACCTTTTCTCGACTCGCTGCGATCGCCCGCTAGGCTGTTGGCATGGCAGCAGTCAATGGAGTGACAGCGAATGCACAACACCCTGGAACAGGTTTTTGGTTTTCCACAGTTTCGACCTGGACAAGAGGCTGCGATCAGCGCGGTGCTGGCCGGGCGCTCGGCGGCGGCGATTTTTCCTACCGGTTCCGGCAAGTCGATTTGTTATCAATTGCCGGCACTGATGCTGCCGCACCTGACGCTGGTCGTTTCGCCGTTGCTGGCGCTGATGCAGGATCAGTTGGCCTTCTTGCAGCGACACGGTATTTCGGCTGGCAGCATCGATTCGGCGCAGAGCCGCGATGCCGCTAATGACGTGATGTCCCGCGCCCGTTCGGGTGAATTGAAAATTTTGATGATCTCGGTGGAGCGCTTGAAGAACGAGCGTTTCCGCAACTTTTTGCAGCAGGTGCCGATCTCGCTGCTGGTGGTGGACGAGGCGCATTGCATCTCGGAATGGGGCCACAACTTCCGGCCCGATTATCTCAAGCTGCCGGACTATCAGCGCCAGTTCAACATCCCGCAAACTTTGCTGCTGACGGCCACCGCAACGCCGAAAGTCATCGCCGACATGCAGGCCAAATTCGCTATCGCCGCTGACGATGTGGTGACCACCGGTTTCTATCGGCACAACCTCAATCTGCTGGTGGAACCGGTACGTGGCCAGGACAAGCGCCGGCGTCTGGTCGAGTGGATGACCGAGCGTGCGGGGCAGCCGAGTATCGTCTACGTGACCTTGCAGAAAACTGCTGAGCACATCGCTGAACACCTTGAGCGCAACGGCATTCAGGCCGAGGCGTATCACGCCGGTTTAGCCCACGACAAACGCGAAGCGATCCAGAAACGCTTCATGGCCGGGCAGTCCAATTGCATCGTCGCGACCATCGCGTTCGGCATGGGCATCGACAAGAGTGACATCCGCAATGTCGTGCACTTCGACCTGCCCAAATCCATCGAAAACTACAGTCAGGAAATCGGTCGCGCCGGGCGTGACGGGCAGCCGTCGGATTGTCTGGTATTGGCCAATCGCGACAGCCTCAATGTGCTGGAAAACTTCGTCTACGGTGATACGCCGGAGCGTGACGGCATTCGCTATGTGCTCGACGAACTGAAGGCCTCGGTGCCGGAAGGGCAGTGGGAGTTTCTGCTCGGTCCGCTGGCGGATCAGAGCAACATTCGCGCGCTGCCGCTGAAGACGTTGCTGGTGCAACTGGAATTGCGCGGTTTGATCGCGCCGCGCTACGCCTATTACGCCGAATACCGTTTCAAATACCTGCTGGAACCCGAAGCGCTGCTTGAGCGCTTTGAAGGTGAGCGCAGGGATTTTGTCGGCGCGATCATTCAGACCTCGCCTCGTGCGCGCACTTGGGCCACGGTGAATTTCGAGGCGATGTACGCGCAGTATTCCGCCGAGCGCAATCGAGTGGTCAAGGCGCTGGATTATTTTCAGGAAAAGGGCTGGGTCGAACTGGAAAGCAAGCAGATGACCGAGGTCTACAGCCTGCTGAATAGTGACTTTGACAGCGATGCCCTGAGCGCTGAACTGCACGATTATTTCACCCGGCATGAGCAGGCCGAAGTGGCGCGCATCCACGCGATGCTTGAAGTCTTCGCCAGCGAGCGCTGCCTGGGTTATCGCCTGGCGGAGTATTTCGGTGATCACAATGCGCCCGAGCAGTGTGGGCATTGTTCGGTGTGTCACGGGCGGGTGGCGCGGTTGCCGGCACCACCGGAGTTGCCAGCGCTTGTGGATAAAAACTTCCCGGCGCTGTGTGGTGATTTTATCCACAGGCATGAGCAGCACACCGGGGTGATTCCGACGGCGGAGCGGCTGACGAGGTTTCTGTGCGGGATCAGCGTGCCGTTGTTCACCAAGCTCAAGGCGCGAGCGATTCCCGGGTTTGCGGCATTGGAAGAGTATCCCTACGCCGAAGTGCGCAGCTGGGCTGACAATCATTTGCTCGATTAACCAGGCGTTCTTGTGGGAGCGAGGCTCTATCCATCCGCTGAATGTCGATCATCACGGTAATAAACTTCAAAAAACGTCGTTGGCTGACTATGGTGAGACCAGTCTTTGGATCGCCAACAAGAGAACAACATGAACCAGACATCCTTCGAAATTCAGCAGGCTGCGGTGATCGGCGCAGGCACCATGGGGCGCGGCATTGTCATGTGCCTGGCCAATGCCGGCGTGACGGTGCAGTGGGTGGATAACAATCCACAGATGCTTGAACAGGCACTCACCACCGTGGCCGAAACCTATGCACACAATGTGCGTCAGGGCCGGATTGATCAGGCCGAGGCGGATGCGCGTTTGACGCGGGTCAGCGCGGCGGCGGATTACGCGGCAATTCGCAATGTCGATCTGGTAATCGAAGCGGTGTACGAAAATCTTGAGCTGAAGCAGAAGATCTTTCGTGAGCTGGATGGCTTGCTCAAGCCAGAGGCATTGTTGGCGAGTAATACCTCGGCGCTGGATATCGATGCGATTGCCGCGGCGACCCGGCGCCCGGAGCAAGTGCTGGGCCTGCATTTCTTCAGCCCGGCGCACATCATGAAACTGCTGGAAATCGTGCGCGGTGCGCAGACTTCTCCGGCGGCACTGGAAGCGGCGCTGGCGCTGGGCAAGCGTATGGGCAAGGTCAGTGTGGTGTCGGGCAATTGCCACGGGTTTATCGGCAATCGCATGTTGCATCCGTATGTGCTGGAGGCGCGCAAGATGTTGCTTGAAGGCGCTTACCCACAGCAGGTCGACGCGGCGCTGCAAGGTTTTGGTTTTGCCATGGGGCCGTTTCGCATGTACGACGTGGTCGGCATCGATCTGGAGTGGCGTGCACGCGAGCTGGCCGGCAAGGGGCAAGATGCGCCTGAGGTACAGGTGGATAACCGTTTGTGCGAGATGGGGCGATTCGGGCAGAAGTCCGGCAACGGTTATTACCATTACGAGCCGGGCAGTCGTCAGGCTGAGCATGATCCTGAGGTCGATGCGCTGGTGTTGCAGATCAGCGAAGGGTTGGGCTTCCAGCGCCGCGAGATCGGCCCTGAAGAGATTCTGGAGCGTTGTTTGCTGGCATTGGTCAACGAGGGCGCGAAGATTTTGCAGGAAGGCATTGCCGAGTCGGCGCACGACATCGACCTGGTGTATCTGAATGGCTACGGCTTTCCGGCGGACAAGGGTGGGCCGATGGCTTGGGCGGATCAGCAAGGGCTGGCCGATATTCATCAGCGCTTGCTGGCGCTGGAGACGCGGCAGGGCGATCAGTGGAAACCGGCGCGGTTGATTGGTGAGTTGGCGGCGCAGGGTAAGGGGTTTGCAGATCGTTAAGTCTGGCGGCGGTGCTGACGTCTTCGCGAGCAGGCTCGCTCCCACAGGAGAGCGCCTTTCAAATGTGGGAGCGAGCCTGCTCGCGAAGGGTGCGGCGCGATTTTGAATTAGACTCGCCCATTAACTTCAGGGATTGTTGAGCAATGTCCAACCCGATGCCACAACGCACCGACTACCCACACTTCCAGCCCATCACCACGCGCTGGCACGACAACGACGCCTACGGTCACGTCAACAACGTCACCTACTACAGCTTCTTCGACACGGCGGTGAACACCTACCTGATTCAGGTCGGTGGTCTGGATATTCATGACGGTGAGGTGGTGGGATTTGTGGTCAGTTCAGCGTGTGACTACTTCGCTTCGATCGCGTTTCCGGACCTGATCGAGATTGGTCTGCGGGTCGGCAAGTTGGGCAACAGTTCGGTGCAGTACGAATTGGCGGTGTTCAAGGTCGGTGAAAGCGAAGCCTGTGCAGCCGGGCGCTTCGTGCATGTGTTCGTTGATCGGGCGAGCAATCAACCTGTGCCAATTCCTGCCCGCTTGCGCGAGGCGCTCGAGCGTCTGGTGGTTTAACAAAGGCAAAAAAAATCGCAGCCCTCGGGCTGCGATTTTTGTTCAAGCATTCGCCTTAACGGTGGCGATAGTACTTGTGATGCTTGCGGTGGCCATAGGCATGGCCGCGACCACGGTGGTCGTCGCGATAGTAGCGGCGATCATCATGGCGACGGTCGTAACGACGATCGTCGTCATCGCTCTTGTTGCCCATGTAGTTGCCCAGCGCGCCACCGGCGCCGCCGCCTGCTGCGGAGCCGATCAGGCTGCCGGTGGTGCCGCCCATGCTACGGCCGACCACGTTACCGCCGGCCGCGCCCAGTGCACCACCGATGGCGGCTTCGCCACGGCTGCGCTTGTCGGCGCCGACCGCACTACCACCCGCGCCGCCCAAGGCTGCGCCAATGGTGGAACCTGTATTGCCGCCTAAGGACTGACCGACGACCGAGCCAAGAACCCCGCCCAATGCGCCGCCCACACCTGCTTCGGTGGTGCCGCCAGCAGACGCGAAGCCACTGACCAGGCCAAGGGACAACAAGAGAATCGAGGAGAACTTCATAGAGGAGCCTCAAAGGGATGACGGCGCCGATCCTGAGGCCGTGTAACAAGCGTGACAATCGAAATCCGACGAATAACACGACTTGTATACAATTTCGCAAGTTACTGTTTTGTATGCGGAACTTAAGCGATTTTCGCCGGTCTTTAGCTACTTCGGACAGGCCGTTTTTGTGAAAAAACGGCCTTTTTTGTGGGCGGTTGAAAAGTGCGAGCTGGAAGAAATGTATTGAATGTCCCACCGCCTTCGCGAGCAGGCTCGCTCCCACATTTGCACTGCATTCCAATGTGGGAGCGAGCCTGCTCGCGAAGGGGCCGATTCAAGCGCCGCGTTAAGCGGACTTGGCCATGATCAACCCGGTCTCACTCGCCGCTTCCAGGCGAATCGCAATGAACTTCGACGTCGGCGTATGGCTGCCATCCCCGGTGCTCTCCAGCGGCACCAGCGGATTCACTTCCGGGTAATACGCCGCCGCCTGACCGGCCGGAATATCAAACGCCAGCAAGGTGAAGCCCTTCACCCGACGCTCACGACCATCGTCCCATATCGAAACAATGTCAGCCTTCTGCCCCGGCCGGAAGCCCAGACGAATAATGTCGGCCTCGTTGGCGAACAGCACATCGCGCTGGCCCTTCACTCCGCGATAACGGTCATCGAGACCATAAATCGTCGTGTTGTACTGATCGTGGGAGCGCATCGATTGCAGGATCAGATCCGGCAGTTGCCCGGTGGCGCGGGTACGTTCGTGCACCAGATCTTTCGGCAGCATGTTCGCGCGGAAGTTGGCCCGGCCCGATGGCGTGTTCCACTTGCGTGCGCCGGCGCTGTTGCCGAGGTAGAAACCGCCCGGGTTTTTGATCTTCTCGTTGAATTCTTTGAAGTTGGGAATGGTGTCGGCGATCAGTTCGCGTATGCGCCCGTAATCCGCCACCAGCCAGTTCCAGTCCACCGGTTTGCTGCCCAGTGTGGCGGCAGCGATGCCGGCAATGATCGACGGCTCCGAGCGCATCTGGTTCGACAGCGGCTGCAACTGACCGTTGGAGGCGTGAACCATGCTGAACGAGTCTTCCACGGTGACCGCTTGCGGGCCCTCAGTCTGGATGTCGATGTCGGTACGACCGAGGCACGGCAGGATCAGCGCGTCCTTGCCGTGAGCCAGATGGCTGCGGTTGAGTTTGGTGCTGATCTGCACGGTCAGGTCGCAATTGCTCAGCGCCGCGAACGTGCGCGGACTGTCCGGCGTGGCTTGGGCGAAGTTACCGCCCAGACCGATGAAGACTTTGGCGCGCCCTTCGGCCATCGCGTGGATCGCCTCGACCACGTTGTGGCCGTTGTGGCGCGGCACCTTGAACTGGAAGCGACGCTCCAGCGAATCGAGGAACGCCACCGGCGGACGCTCGTTGATGCCCATCGTACGGTCGCCCTGCACGTTACTGTGGCCGCGCACCGGGCACAGGCCTGCGCCCGGTTTGCCGATGTTGCCGCGCAGCAGCATCAGGTTGGCGATTTCCTGGATGGTCGGTACCGAGTGGCGATGCTGGGTGATGCCCATCGCCCAGCACATGATCACGTTCTTGCCTTTGGCGTACATGCGCGCGGCTTGCTCGATCTCGACAAGAGTCAGGCCGGATTGCTCGACGATCTGTTCCCACGGTGTGTCATCGACCACGCCGAGATACTCCAGCACGTTGGCGCTGTGGGCATTGAGGAAGTCGTGATCGAACACGGCAGGTTTGCCAGCCTTCTGCGCGTCGCGCTCCCACTGCAGGAGGAACTTGGCCATGCCGCGCAGCAGCGCCATGTCGCCACCGAGGGCCGGGCGGAAATAGGCGGTGTTGGTCGGCTTGTCACCGTTGGTGAGCATTTCGATCGGGTGTTGCGGATGCTGGAAACGCTCCAGGCCACGCTCTTTCAACGGGTTGATGCATACCACTTGTGCACCGCGCTTCACCGCTTCACGCAGTGGTTCGAGCATGCGCGGGTGGTTGGTACCCGGGTTCTGGCCCCAGACGAAAATCGCGTCGGCGTGTTCGAAATCGTCGAAGGTCACGGTGCCTTTACCGACGCCAACGCTTTGCGCCAACGCCACACCGCTGGCCTCGTGGCACATGTTCGAGCAGTCAGGGAAGTTGTTGGTGCCGTAGGCGCGCACGAACAGTTGATACAGATACGCCGCTTCGTTGCTGGCGCGACCCGAGGTGTAGAACTCGGCCAGGTCCGGGCTCGGCAGGCTTTGCAGGTGTTTGGCGATCAGCGTGTAAGCGTCGTCCCAACTGATCGGCTTGTAGCGATCGGTTTCGGCGTCGTAGACCATCGGCTCAGTCAGACGACCCTGATATTCCAGCCAATAGTCGCTCTGCTCCAGCAACGAAGTGACGCTGTGCTTGGCGAAGAACTTGGCGTCCACGCGACGCTTGGTCGCTTCCCAGTTCACTGCTTTGGCGCCGTTTTCGCAGAACTTGACCATGCCACTTTCCGGCGAATCACCCCAGGCGCAACCCGGGCAGTCGAAGCCGCCGTTCTGGTTGGTCTTGAGCATCATGCGCAGGTTTTTCAGGGCGTTGTCGCTGGTCAACCAGGCCTGAGCCACACTGATCAGGGCACCCCAGCCGCCGGCGGCACCTTTGTAAGGCTTGTAGCGCGGGACAGGTTTCTGGTCGGCTTGATGATGTTGGCTCACGCTTGATTCTCCATCGCGGGGCTATACACCCGCGGCGCACTTTTCTGCGGCAGGTGGATGAGATTGAGGTTGTGTCGACGGGCCCACTGCGCGGCAAGGCCGGTGGGCGCGGACAGGCTGACCAGGGTCTGGATGCCGGCACGCAAGACTTTCTGGATCAATTCGAGACTGCAACGGCTGGTGACAATCGCCAGTCCGCCTTCTGTGGATATCTTCTGGCGGATCAGCCCGCCGATCAGCTTGTCGAGGGCGTTGTGCCGGCCGATGTCTTCGCGCCCGAGCAGCAATTCGCCGCTGGCGTTCATGAACACCGCCGCATGCACCGCGCCGCAATGCTGACCGAGCGGCTGGAACGCACCGATGCGCTGGCGCAAACCGTCGAGCCATTCGATCGGCGGCAGCGGCGCACCGGGCAACACCTTGAGATCGGGCAACGCCTGCTCCACCGCTTCAACACCGCACAATCCGCAACCACTGGTACCCGCCATTTGCCGGCGCTGTTGCTTGAGGTTCCAGAACGCGCGATTGGCGATGGTCACTTGCGCGTATTGCGCTGAGCCGGCCCCTGTCAGTTGCAGGTCGTAGATATCGGTGGCGTCTTCGATGATGCCGCTGCCGAGGCTGAAGCCGACGATGAAGTCTTCAAGGTCGGTCGGTGTCACCAGCATCACTGCCTGACTGATGCCGTTGTAGGCGATCGCCAACGCGACTTCCTCGGCCAGCGCGGTGCTGGCCGATTCCTCACGGGGTAAATCGCTGTAACTGTAGGTCTGGCTGGCGGCAGGCGCGGGCGTTTCAAGTGCAGGCGCCGCGCAGGCTGGGCGCTTGGCGTTCATGGCATCACCGACGGTTTGATCAACGTTAAGACTAGGCGCGGCAACTTGTCGCGTCTAATCGCTACTGTCGATCTATCGATAGATGCCGTCGATCAAGAGGCTGTTGGTGATTCTCGATACAGCGCGAAACAGGCCTCGGCCAGCGCTGAACGCGGGGCGCCACGGCGCATGATCAGCCCCAGCGGCGCGAGGGTCTGGGCCTTTTCGATGGGTTGCAGACGCAGGTGGTCGGTGAGTTTTTCCAGGCCGCCGTCCAGCGGCATGATCGCGCAGCAAAAGCCGCCGTGTACTGCTTGTAACAATTGATGCACGGCGTCGGTTTGCAGCAAGGGTTGCGGGGTCAGACCACGGCTGTGGAAGTTGTGGTCGATGGACTGGCGAAAGTGCATGCCGCTGGTAAGCATGCCCAGCGGCAGTTCGATCAGTGATTCCCAGCTAAGCGGGGCTTCACCGAAGGTAAAGGTGCGCTGGTCGTACAGCAGGCCCATGCGGGTTTCGTCGAATGCCAGTGATTCGAAACGTTCGTGATCCAGACGCTCGAGATAAGACACGCCGAGGTCGATTCGGTTGTTCGCCAAATGCTCAAGGATTTGCTCGGAACTCAGCGCCGACATTTCAAAACGCAGATTCGGGTGGGCGCTGTGCAGGCGTTGCATCAACGGCAGCGGATCGAAACTCGACAGCGGCACCACGCCGAGTCGCAGCGTACCGATGAGGTTCCCGCGACACGCTGCCGCTTCGGCGTGCAAGCCGTCATAAGCCGCCATGACCGACCGTGCCCACGCCAGCACGCGTTCGCCCGGTGCGGTGAAGCCTTCGAAGCGCTGACCACGGTTGACCAGTGGCAGATCGAGTTCTTCTTCAAGGCTGCGCAGGCGCATCGACAGGGTTGGCTGGGTGATATGACAACGCGCGGCGGCCTGGCCGAAGTGGCGGGTTTCGTCGAGGGCGATGAGGAATTTCAGCTGCTTGATGTCCATCTTCGCTCCAGGCGCTGGCAGGGGGGGGCGATTCTACCGCTTGCGCGGCGGCAGGGTCATTGGTCGGCTTGGAACCGGGTTTGTCCGTCGTGGTCTAGGCTTGGACGTCTGGAACCCAAATCAAGGAGTGTGCGCTATGAGTCTTTTGAGCTTTGTGAAAGAAGCCGGTGAAAAGCTGCTAGATCTGCTGACCCCGGGCAACGCCAATGCCAGTGAACAGTTGAAGGAACACATCAGCAAGGTCGGTCTGGGCAATCCGAATGTGCAGGCGACGGTGGATGGCGACAAAGTGACCGTCACCGGTGAGGTTGCGAGTCAGGAAGAGAAAGAGAAGATTCTGCTGGCGGTGGGCAATATTGCCGGGGTTGGCAGCGTGGATGATCAGATCACCGTGAGCGGGCCGGTGGTGGCTGCAGCAAAATTTGTTGTGGTGAAAAAAGGCGACACCCTCAGCGCGATTTCCCTCGCTGTGTATGGCAACGCCAACCAGTACAACAAGATCTTCGAGGCCAACAAGCCGCTGCTGTCGCATCCGGACAAGATCTATCCGGGGCAGACTCTGCGTATTCCTGAGTAAAACAACACCTCTGTAGGAGCTGCCGAAGGCTGCGATCTTTTGATTTTGATTTTTCCAAACAAGATCAAACGATCGCAGCCTTCGGCAGCCCCTACAAAGATCAAAGCCCTGCAATCAAACTGCGATAATCCTCAACCGCCGCAAACTCAGCCGTGTCCTTCGGCCCCTTGCGGCTGTCCGGTTCTTTCACCGCCAACAAATGCGCGACACCAAAATCCCGCGCACTGCGCAGAATCGGCAAGGTATCGTCGATAAACAGACTGCGCGCCGGATCGAAGCCGATGTCCGCCTGCAAGGCATCCCAGAACTGCGGGTTCTCCTTGGGAAACCCGTAATCATGCGAGCTGATCAGCCGTTCGAAATACGGCGCCAGTTCGATTCGCTCAAGCTTCAGCGACAGTGAGTCGCGGTGTGCATTGGTGATCATGACCACCCGTTTGCCGGCGCGCTTGATCGCTGCAAGAAACGTATCGGCATCCGGCCGCAGGGCGATCAGGTGCGCGGTTTCCAGCTTCAATTCCCGCACCGACAACTTCAGTTCGGCACTCCAGAAATCCAGGCAATACCATTGCAACTGACCGGCATGGCGTTCGAACAGCGGCTGCAATTCCATCTCGGCCATGGCCCGGCTGATCCCGTGCAGTTCGGCGTAACGCTGGGGCAGGTGTTCCAGCCAGAAATGATTGTCGAAGTGCAGATCCAGCAGCGTGCCGTCCATGTCCAGCAGAACGGTATCGATGTCGGACCACGGTAATGAAGGCATGGCAACGTCTCGAGCGGTAGAAAGATATCCGACGTAAACAATCGGGAAAGCCGCGTTATAGTAGCGCGTTCACGCCAAGGAGCTTTGCATGCGCCAGAAACCCACCGTACTTGCCCGCGAGATCGTCGCCACCAGTCGTCTGTTTTGCGTCGAAGAACTCCAGTTGCGCTTTTCCAACGGCGTGGAGCGTACTTACGAGCGTCTGGTCGGCAAAGGTGCGGGCTACGGCGCAGTGATGATCGTGGCGATGCTGGATGCTGAGCACGCGGTGCTGGTCGAGGAATACTGCGGCGGTACCGATGAGTACGAACTGTCCTTGCCTAAAGGTTTGATCGAACCGGGCGAAGATGTACTGGCGGCAGCCGAGCGTGAGCTGAAGGAAGAAGCCGGTTTTGGCGCGCGGCAACTGGAGCATCTGACTGAGTTGTCGCTGTCGCCCGGTTACATGAGCCAGAAGATTCAGGTTGTCCTCGCCACTGATTTGTACGAGGAGCGTCTGGAAGGCGATGAGCCTGAGCCGATGCGTGTCGATAAGGTGAACCTGCGCGAATTGTCGTCGCTGGCGCTCAATCCTCAATTCTCCGAAGGTCGCGCATTGGCAGCGCTGTACCTGACCCGCGATCTGCTGACCCAGCGCGGGTTCTTTCCAGCATGAGTGAGATGTCTATGAAGTTGCCCCACCCGTTGATGGCGCCAGTCGTTGAGCTGGCATTGCAGGCCGGCGAGGCGATTTTGCCGTTCTGGCGCGCCGGCGTTGAAGTCACGGCCAAGTCCGATGACTCGCCGGTGACAGCGGCGGATCTGGCCGCACACCACTTGATTGTCGCCGGGCTGACGGCGCTGGATCCGAGCATTCCAGTGTTGTCGGAAGAAGACGCCGACATCGCCCAGAGCGTGCGCGCCGGCTGGCAGCGCTGGTGGTTGGTGGACCCGCTGGATGGCACCAAGGAGTTCATCAGCGGCAGTGAAGAATTCACCGTCAACATCGCGTTGATTGAAAACGGTCGTGTCGTGTTTGGTGTGGTGTCGATGCCGACCAATGGTCGCTTCTATGTCGGCGGCGCCGGGCTTGGGGCGTGGCGCTGCGACAAGGACGGCACGCCGGTTGCGATTCAGGTGCGTGATGTGCCGGGGCCGGGAGAGGCGTTTACCGTAGTGGCCAGCCGACGGCATTCAAGTCCCGAACAGGAGCGTCTGCTGGCCGGGCTGAGTGCAACTCTGGGTGAGTTGCAATTGGCGAACATTGGTAGCTCGCTGAAATTTTGCCTGCTGGCGGAAGGCGCAGCGGATTGCTATCCACGACTGGCGCCGACTTCACAGTGGGACACGGCGGCGGCGCAGGGTGTGCTGGAAGGTGCGGGCGGAGAAGTGTTGGATCTGCGCGGGGAAGCGTTCAGTTATCCGGCGCGGGAATCGCTGCGCAATGAGTTCTTTTTGGCGCTGCCGGCGAAGGCGGCCTGGCGTTCCAGATTGTTGGAGTTGGCTCGCGGTTAAGTGGGCTGATCCGTAATCCCCCTCACCCCAGCCCTCTCCCCCAGGAGAGGGAGCCGACCGCAGGATATTTGAGAGCATCGCCGACCTGGTCGAGCTTTGCTGAATCCGTAATCGCTGCGATCTTTCAGGTCGATGTATAACGCAAGACACTTCGGTCAGTTCCCTCTCCCTCTGGGAGAGGGTTAGGCGGGCGGCGTTCCGATGAGGGGCTGTTGATCTTCAGCGGTGCAAAACATACTGCCCGGTAAATGTCACGGCATCTTCTTCGCTGCCCTGATTGACGATGCGCGTTTGTAGCATCAACCGCGCCCGCCCATAACGCCGATACATCGCCAGAAACTTCTTCCACACCGCTGAATCCGGCGCCGGGCAAATCGCCACGGCATCTCCAGTGACCGGCAGCGGGTAACTGATCTGCCCCTCCTGAATCACAATGTGCCCGTCGGTGATTCCTTCTTCTTTCAGACGCAGATGCAACCAGCCCCAACCGGCCAGCACCGCGCCGCAGTAAAGGCTGCCGCCGAACATGGTGCTCTTGTGATTGACGTTCGGATCAAGCGGTAAATGCAGACTCAATTGCTGCTCGCGCCAGTCGAGCACCTTAAGGCCCATGTCCCGGGTCAGCGGGATGTCGTGATGCAGGACCGACTCCAGATAGCGAGTGTCTGTGCTCATTCGTTCTCGTCCCCATGGCTGCTATCGCCAAAGTTGAGGCCATGCTTGCGCAACTTGTCATGCAGGGTCTTGCGCGGAATACCCAAGGCTTCGGCGAGGCTGCGCACCGAACTGTGCGAGCGCGCCAGTTCGGCGGCGATCAACGACTTCTCGAAGTTTTCCACCTGCTCGCTGAGCCCGCCATTGATGACCTCGACCGTGGTGCTGCCACCGCCTTCGGCGCCAGCGTTATCCAGCGCCAGTTCCAGGCCAAGGGCGAAACGTTCGGCGGCATTCTGCAGTTCACGTACGTTGCCCGGCCAAGTGTGGCGCAGCAGCAAGGCGCGTTGCGCCGGTTGCAACTCGTGGGGCGGCAAACCGTGGCGAGCGCTGGCTTCATCGGCGTAATGCTGGAACAGCACCAACGCATCTTCGCCACGCTCACGCAGTGGCGGAATGCGCAGCGGCGCAACGTTGAGGCGGTAATACAAGTCGGCGCGGAAGCGGCCCTGATCAGCGGCTTGGCGCAGGTCTTCCTTGGTCGCGGCAATCACGCGGATGTCCAGCGGGATCAGTTGATTACCACCCAGTCGTTCGACCACGCGCTCCTGCAGCATGCGCAGCAGCTTCACCTGCACATCCATACTCATGCTTTCTATTTCATCGAGAAACAGCGTGCCGCCGTTGGCGAATTCGAACTTGCCGATCCGCCGTTTTTGCGCGCCGGTAAACGCGCCGGGTTCGTGACCGAACAGTTCACTTTCCACCACGGATTCGGCCAGGGCGCCAGCGTTGATCGCTACGAACGGGCCGTTTCGACGGCTGGATAAATCGTGCAGCGCACGGGCGACCACTTCTTTGCCTGCGCCGGTCTCGCCGAGGATCAGCACGTCAGCCTTGGTCGCGGCCAGTGCACCGATCTGCTCACGCAAGCGCAGCATGGGCGTTGAGTGACCGACCAGCCGCGCGCTCAGTTCATTGCGGTCGCTCAGGGCCAGTCGCAGGCTGCGGTTGTCCAGCACCAGACGGCGCAGGGCCAGCGCGCGACGCACGCTGTCGAGCAGCGCGTCGCTGGCGAAAGGTTTTTCGAGAAAGTCATAAGCGCCGGCACGCATGGCTTGGACCGCCAGCGGCACGTCACCGTGGCCGGTGATCAGCAGCACCGGCAGTTCGGGATCCTGCGCGTGCAATTCGCTCAACAATTCGAGGCCATCCATGCCCGGCATGCGGATATCGCTGACCACCACACCCGGCCAGTCACGCTCCAGCTGTGCGGCCAGGCCCTTGGCTTCGGACAGCGGCAGAATTTTCAGGCCGGCCAGATCCAGTGTCTGGCCGAGGGCCTGACGCAGGTGCGGATCGTCGTCGATCAACACCACCTGAATGCGATTGTCGATGGTCATGCACTTCGATCCTCGGACGGTTGCAGGCTGACCCCGGGCGCACCGGCGCGCAGCCGCAGGGTAATCAAGGCGCCACCTTGCTTGTGGTTGGCAAACGACAGTTCACCACCGAAGGCGCGCATCAGCGTTTCACAGATTGCCAGCCCCAAACCCAAGCCCTGAGTGCGGGTCTTGGTGGTGTAGAAGGGCTCGCTGGCGCGGCCGAGGGCTTCCATGCAAAAGCCCGGGCCGTTGTCGCGAATGTACAGATTGACGCCCTCGGCGGTGGATTCGGCACTCAGCCAGAGTTTGCGCGGCGGACCTTTCTCGGTGAGCGCGTCGAGGGCGTTGGCCAGCAGGTTGCCGAGCACCTGACGCAGGCGCGTTTCTCCAGCCTCGACCCACAGAGTGGCGGCCGGCAGATCGCGGATCAGCTCCACCTCCATGCTGCGGCGACGCTTGGCCAGCAGGGCAAGGGCATCGTCGAGCGCCGGTTGCAGGGCAACGCTTTCCGGGGCGTGGCGATCACGGCGGGCAAAGGCGCGCAGATGGGCGATGATCGAGGCCATGCGCCCGGTCAGTTCGCTGATCAGTTTGAGGTTGCCGCGAGCGTCGTCGGTGCGCTGATGATCGAGCAACACCTCGGCGTTTTCCGCGTAGCTGCGGATCGCTGCCAGCGGCTGATTGAGTTCGTGGCTGATGCTCGCTGACATGGTCCCCAGCGCCGACAGCTTGCCGGCCTGAACCAAGTCATCCTGGGCGCGCACCAGCTCCTGCTGAGCCTGTTCACGCTCCAGCACCTCTTCTTTCAAACGTCGGTTGAGGCCTTCGAGGTCGCTGGTGCGTTCCGCCACGCGGCCTTCCAGTTCACGGCGTGCCTTGGCCTCGAACGCGATGCGTTCCAGATAATGCCGACGGCGCTGCATCAGCAGACCGAGCAACAGCATCACCACCAGCAGCGTGGCGCCGCCGATGGCGACCACGGTGCGCACCGGACGGTCGATCAGCGTGCGCGGGGCGAGGATGCTGACACTCCAGCCGGTTTCGGCGATGTCGTGGGTCTGGATCAGCCAAGCGCTGGGGCTGAGGTTCAATGGACGTGGCTCACGGGTCGGGTAAGGCTGGATGGCGGTGATCGCTGAGCGTTCGCCGTCGCTCAAGTTACGGGTCGAGCGAAAGCGCCATTCCGGGCGCGAGGTGAGGATGACCACACCGTTGTGGTCGGTTACGAGCAGTTGTTCCGGGGTTTTGCCCCATAGGCTTTCGGTGTGGTCGAGGTCGACCTTGATCACCAGCACACCGATGATTTTTTCGCCGTTGCGCACGGCAGCGGCGAAGAAATAACCGCGCTTGGCCGACGTCGTGCCGAGACCGAAAAAGCGTCCCAGGCGTCCGGCCATGGCTTCACTGAAATACGGGCGGAAGGAGAAGTTGCGACCGACAAAACTGTCGTGCTTGTCCCAATTCGACGCTGCCAGCGTCTGGCCGCTGGTGTCCATCAGGTACATGACTTCGGCGCCGGTCTGCGCAGCGATGTTCTTCAGCAGACGATTGGCATTGCCTTGGCTGACGCCGTCGTCCGGCGCGCCGAGGACCGAGCGCAGCGCCGGCAGGTCGCCGAGGATCTGCGGCAACACTTCATAGCGGTGCAGGGTGCCCAGCAGGTTGGCGACGTACAGGTCGAGGGTCTGACGGTTCTGCCCGGCCAGTTCGCTGCGGTAATAGCGCTCGGCCAGATGTTCCAGCGGCCACAACAGCGGCGCCAGACACAGGGCCAGCAGGGCGAGGCTGCGCCAGCGAGGTCTGCGGGGAAGGGTTGGTTTCATGAGCCGGATGCGCCTGTAGGGACAGGCGCATTATGCCTAGGCTCAGGCGAAGACGTCAGCGTCCTTGAGCAACGCTGCGGCTTGATCCTTGGCGGACAGCTTCGGCGCTTCGTCCAGCTGCCAGTCGATGCCCAGAGCTGGGTCATCCCAGCGAATGCTGCGCTCGGACGATGGATCGTAGTAGTTGGTGGTCTTGTAGAGGAATTCGGCGAACTCGCTCAGCACCACGAAACCATGAGCAAAACCTTCCGGCACCCACAGTTGACGATGGTTTTCAGCCGACAGACGCACCGCCACCGATTTGCCGAAGTGCGGCGAGCTGCGGCGAATGTCCACCGCCACATCCAATACTTCGCCAACCGTCACACGCACCAGTTTGCCCTGGGTGTTTTGCAGTTGGTAATGCAGGCCCCGCAACACGCCTTTTTGCGAGCGCGAGTGGTTGTCCTGGACGAATTGCGTGTCGAGACCGGTGGCGTCCTGGAACGACTTGGCATTGAAGCTCTCGTAGAAAAAACCGCGCTCGTCACCAAACACCTTCGGTTCGATGATCAGGACACCGGGCAGGTCGGTGGTGATTACATTCATGGGGACTTCCATAGGCTGGTGTGAATGGTCGTCATTCTTGCGCAAAGTGCCAAAGGGTGCGAGTGCCGGAAGACAAATAGCCCGGATGCCTTTACGCGGTTGGGGGTTGCGGATCCTGCGCAGCAATGGCGATATAGGCGCCTAATAAAATTTCAGGGGTCGTTTCATGCCGCTCGCCACGTTGATTCATCGCGCCAGTTTGCCCAGCCCGCAGGTGTCTGCCGAGCAGGCCCGGCAATGGCTGGCGGAGCATTACGGGCTCAGCGGCACGTTGCAGGCTCTTGGCAGTCAGCAGGATCTCAATTACCGCGTCGACAGCCCGCGTGGGCGGTTTGTGTTGAAAATCTGCCGTGGCGATTACGCCTTGGTGGAGCTGCAAGCCCAGCATGCCGGGCTCAATTATCTGGCCGAGCACTCGGCGGTGACGGTGCCGCGGGTGATTGCGGCCAATAACGGCGAAGACCTGCTGTCACTGGAGGTTGGGGGCGAAGCCGTTCATGTGCGGCTGCTGGATTACATCGAGGGGCAGCCGCTCACGCATCTCGATCACTTGGGTCGTGACGTGGTGGCGGGGTTTGGCCGGCTCTGCGGTGAGATGGATCTGGCGCTGGCCGGGTTCGATCATCCGGGCCTTGAGCGCACGTTGCAGTGGGATGCCCGCCATGCCAGCGCACTGATCAGCCACCTTCTGCCAGTGATCAAGGACGAGCAGCAGCGCACATTGATTGCCGATGCGGCCGAACAAGCCGAGCGCCGGTTACAGCCACTTGTGGACAAGCTGCCGGTGCAAGCGATTCACATGGACATCACCGATGACAATGCCGTTTGGGCGCGCGATGCCCAGCGTCACTGGCAGTTGCAGGGGGTGATCGACTTCGGCGATCTGGTGCGCACGTGGCGCATCACCGATTTGTCGGTGACCTGCGCAGCGTTGTTGCATCACGCGGGCGGCGATCCGTTTGTCATTCTGCCGGCGGTGCAGGCGTATCACGCGATCAATCCGTTGCAACATGAAGAACTACAGGCCCTGTGGCCGTTGATCGTTGCGCGTGCGGCGGTGTTGGTGCTCAGTGGCGAGCAACAGGTCAGCATCGACCCTGCGAATACTTACAGCCGCGATAATCTCAGCCATGAGTGGGAGATCTTCCGCGTGGCCACTTCGGTGCCGCAGGCACTGATGGAAGCGGCGATCCTCACGACCGTCGGTCATGCTTTGCCGGCTATCGACAGCGAAGGATTTGTGCCCTTGCTGCCCGGTCTGGTCGGGCGTGAGTTTGCGCTGATCGATCTCGGCGTCCTGAGTCCGCATTTCGAGGCCGGTAATTGGGAGCAGGAGGGCATCGATCAGCGCCTGTTGAACGAAGCGGCGGCTGCCCATGGCTTGGCGGCAAGCCGTTATGGTCAGTACCGTTTGTCGCGCACGTGTCCGGACAGCGCTGTTGAGCCGGACACCTTCCCGTTGCATGTCGAATTGCGTGTGCCGAATGGCACTGCTGTGGAGTCGCCGTTCGCGGGTGTAGTGCATCAAGCGGCTGATGGTGCGCTGAGACTTGATGGTCCGCAACTCAGCGTTCGCCTGTGGGGCGTGACACCTTCGCTGCACAGCGGCGCGGCGCTGGTCAAAGGTCAGGTGCTGGGCGCAGTCAGCGGACCGTTACGCGTGCAGTTGTGTCGAGGCGCGCAGCTGGATGCGCCGTTGTTCTGCACGCCCTCCCGCGTAGTCGCATGGCAGGCGCTGTGTCCGTCGCCGGCGGCATTGCTGGGACTGGCGTGCGACGCGGAGCCGGAGCTGGACGCGAAAACCCTGCTCGAACGTCGCGATGCCAGTTTCGCCCGCACCCAAAAACACTATTACGTCGATCCGCCGCGCATCGAACGCGGCTGGCGCAACCACCTGATCGACATGCAGGGCCGCTCCTATCTGGACATGCTCAACAACGTGGCGGTACTCGGTCACGGTCACCCGCGCATGGCGGCAGTCGCGGCGCGCCAGTGGTCGTTGCTCAACACCAATTCGCGGTTCAACTATGCGGCGGTGGCAGAGTTTTCCGAGCGCTTGCTGAAACTGGCGCCGGAGGGCATGGATCGGGTGTTTCTGGTCAACAGCGGCAGCGAGGCCAATGACCTGGCGATTCGTCTGGCGTGGGCCTACAGCGGCGGGCGCGACATGATCAGCGTGCTTGAGGCCTATCACGGCTGGACGGTCGGTGCCGATGCGGTATCGACGTCAATCGCCGACAACCCGAAAGCCTTGGAAAGCCGCCCGGACTGGGTGCATCCGGTGCCTGCGCCAAACACCTATCGCGGTGAATTCCGTGGCCTCGATTCGGCGCCGGACTAC
This sequence comes from Pseudomonas sp. AIG, assembly GCF_977020205.1. Classification (NCBI taxonomy): domain Bacteria; kingdom Pseudomonadati; phylum Pseudomonadota; class Gammaproteobacteria; order Pseudomonadales; family Pseudomonadaceae; genus Pseudomonas; species Pseudomonas sp. AIG. Next base: position 29,498 of record NZ_CDROCK010000024.1, read on the forward strand.
GTGCGCAGCGTTGAGCATCATCTGGAAAAACTCGCCGAACAGAAGCGCCAGTTGGCCGGATTCATCTGCGAGCCGGTGTACGGCAATGCCGGTGGCATCTCGCTGCCGCCGGGCTATCTCCAGCAGGTGTACGAATTGGTGCGCGCGCAGGGCGGGGTGTGCATCGCCGACGAAGTGCAGGTCGGTTACGGGCGCATGGGTCACTTCTTCTGGGGCTTTGAAGAGCAGGGCGTGGTGCCGGACATCATTTGCATGGCCAAGGGCATGGGCAACGGTCAACCGCTGGGTGCGGTCATCACGCGGCGGGAAATTGCCGAGGCGCTGGAGGCCGAGGGCTACTTCTTCTCTTCGGCGGGCGGCAGTCCGGTGAGTTGCCAGATCGGCATGGCGGTACTGGATGTCATGGAAGAAGAAAAACTCTGGGAGAACGCGCAAGTGGTCGGTGGCCATTTCAAGGCGCGACTCGAAGCGTTGATCGATAAACATCCGCTGGTGGGCGCGGTGCATGGTTCCGGGTTTTATCTGGGGCTGGAGCTGATCCGTAATCGCGAGACGCTGGAAGCGGCGACCGAGGAGACCGCGCTGTTGTGCGATCGCTTGCGTGATTTGGGGATCTTCATGCAGCCGACCGGTGATGATCTGAACATTCTAAAGATCAAACCGCCGATGGTGACGTCGCGTCAGAGTGTGGATTTCTTTGTCGACATGCTCGACCGAGTCCTCACCGAGGGCCTGTAAAACGCAGCCAATCCCCTGTGGGAGCGAGCTTGCTCGCGAAAGCGGTGTGTCAGTCACCTTATTCAGTTCCTGACACACCGTATTCGCGAGCAAGCTCGCTCCCACATTTTTGGGTTGTTAATTCGATTTGTATCGGTCTTTACAGGGTATATTTAGACGAAAGGTATCTACCAAGCTTCTAAAGCCGATATTTATCGGCTATAAAGTCGCCATTGCTCCGGCATGGCGATTTCATGTTCGGTGCGCGCGTTTTTCTTTTCGGTCGAATTATCGACCGTCAAAGCACTTGCCCGGAGATGATTCATGAGCCGTATCGTTACCGTTGCCGCCACTCAGATGGCCTGTTCCTGGGATCTGGAAGCCAACCTCGAAATCGCTGAAAGACTGGTGCGTGAAGCCGCCGCCAAAGGCGCGCAGATCATCCTGATTCAGGAGCTGTTCGAGGCGCCGTACTTCTGCCAGAAGCCAAACCCGGACTACCTGCAACTGGCGACGACGGTGGAAGAAAACGTCGCGATCAAGCATTTCCAGAAAATCGCCAAAGAGCTGCAAGTGGTGCTGCCGATCAGCTTCTACGAATTGGCCGGCCGTGCGCGTTTCAACAGCATCGCGATCATCGACGCCGACGGCAGCAACCTCGGGATTTATCGTAAAAGCCACATCCCGGATGGCCCGGGCTACCACGAGAAGTATTACTTCAATCCGGGCGACACCGGTTTCAAAGTGTGGAACACCCGTTACGCGAAGATCGGCGTGGGCATCTGCTGGGATCAGTGGTTCCCGGAAGCCGCACGCAGCATGGCGCTGCAAGGTGCGGAAGTCCTGTTTTACCCGACCGCGATCGGCAGCGAACCGCACGACAAGACCATCTCGTCGCGCGATCACTGGCAGCGCGTGCAGCAGGGCCATGCCGGCGCCAACCTGATGCCGCTGATCGCCAGCAATCGTATCGGCAACGAAGAACAGGACGGCTACGACATCACGTTCTACGGCTCTTCGTTCATCGCCAATCAGTTCGGCGAAAAAGTGCAGGAGCTGAATAAAACCGAAGAAGGTATTCTTGTGCACACTTTCAACCTCGACGAGCTCGAACACATTCGCAGCGCGTGGGGTTCATTCCGTGACCGCCGTCCGAACCTGTACGGCGCGTTGAAAACCCTCGACGGTTCCCTGGAGTCCTGATCCCGATGACCACCTTGAAAAGTACCCCGCGCGCCGACGGCTTTCACATGCCGGCCGAGTGGGCGCCGCAAACGCAGACCTGGATGATCTGGCCCGAGCGCCCGGACAATTGGCGTCTGGGCGGCAAACCGGCGCAAGCCGCACATGCTGCGGTGGCCAAGGCCATCGCGCGTTTTGAACCGGTCACCGTGGCCGTGTCCGCGGGCCAGTATGAAAACGCCCGCGCGCGCCTCGACGTGCCGAATATCCGCGTGGTCGAGATGTCCAGCAATGACGCTTGGGTACGCGACAGCGGCCCGACTTTCGTCATCAACAACAGCGGCGAAGTGCGCGGTGTGAACTGGGACTTCAACGCCTGGGGCGGCTTCGACGGCGGTCTGTATTCGCCGTGGAATCGCGATTCGCAGGTCGGCGGCAAGATCCTCGAGATCGAGCGCAGCCCGCGTTACCGCACTGAAGGTTTCGTGCTTGAAGGCGGTTCGATTCATGTCGACGGCGAAGGCACGCTGATCACCACCGAAGAATGCCTGCTCAACCGCAATCGCAACCCGCACCTGAGCCGCGAAGAGATTGAAGCGGTACTGAGCGCCAATCTGTCTGTGGATAAAATCATTTGGCTGCCGGACGGTTTGTTCAACGACGAAACCGACGGCCATGTGGATAACTTCTGCTGCTACGTGCGTCCGGGCGAAGTACTGCTGGCGTGGACCGACGATCCGCAGGATCCGAACTACCCGCGCTGCCAAGCTGCGATGAACGTGCTGCAAAGCAGCACCGACGCCAAGGGTCGCCCGTTCACGGTGCACAAAATGCCGATTCCGGGGCCGCTGTACGCGACTGAAGAAGAGTGCGCCGGTGTCGATCCGGTGGACGGCACGCAAGAGCGCAACCCGTCCGTGCGCCTGGCCGGTTCCTACGTGAACTTCCTGATCGTCAACGGCGGCATCATCGCGCCGAGCTTCGACGATCCAATGGACGCTCCGGCGAAAGAGATTCTGCAGAAGCTGTTCCCGCAGCACGAAGTGGTGATGGTGCCGGGCCGCGAACTGTTACTGGGTGGCGGCAATATCCACTGCCTTACCCAACAGCAACCCGCGCCGCACAAAGAGTGAGTTGAGTCGTAACAGCTTGAGTTGATTACCAAATCAGCCGGGCAATGATTAGCTCGCTATGCATCAACCGAGGCCCGCAGCCCGAGAGGACGGCGGGCTTCTTTGTATCCGCTTGTCGACAACCGAGAAACATTGGCATAGCTCTTGTATTCATCACCCGTGCACTAGGGAGGGGGGAGAACTTCAACAGTTCTGTCATAAACCTTGGATAAGTTAGCCGCTCATGAACGGGGAGAGAGCGCTGAAATGAACGCCGAAGTGAACGTAGTCAGCGAGCGGACGTTGCACCCCATGGCCGTTAACGGCGAATCGCTCCAGATTGTCGCGCACTGGTTGAAGTCCAATGGAACGCGTCAGATCAGGGAACCTGATCCGCGCCGGACGATGATCGAGCGTTACCCCGCTGGCCTGTTCAGCGAGGCCGAACTGGATGCGTTGTGGGCTGTGATGGAAGGATAAGAAGAACAACAGGGATTGGTGAAAGCGCTGCCGGGATGGCGGCGCTTTTTTATGCACCATACAAAATCCAATGTAGGAGTGAGCCTGCTCGCGATAGCGGTGTGTCAGTCGACATCAATATCAACTGACACACCGCTATCGCGAGCAGGCTCACTCCTACAGGTTCTGCGTTGAATCAGAAGGAATAGGTGCCGGTCATCACGACGCTGCGCGGCGCGCCTGGCTGGATCTGATACTGGCTGGTCGCCGACGCGTAATACTCGCGATCGGTGATGTTGTTCAGCGCCGCGCGCAAATCCCAGTCCTTGAAGCGGTAACCGACCAGCGCATCCCAGCGGCCATAACCCGGCAACACAGTGGTGTTGGCGTTATCGGCATAGCGTTGGCCAACCAGGGTCAGACCGGTTTCGCCATACCAGCCCATCTCCGGTTTCCAGGTCAGGAACAGGCTGCCGTTGCGTTTGGCGACGTTGTTGATGCGCTTGCCTTCGAGGCCGTTGTTGTCCTTCTCGATGGTCGCATCCTGCATGCCGACGCCACCGCGCATGTACCAGTTGCCGACGATGTTACCGGTGGCGGTCAACTCGATCCCGCGAGAGCGCTGCAGGCCGGACATCACGGTCAGGGTCGGGTCGTTTGGATCAGTGGTGCGGCGGTTGTAGAGTTCCAGGTCATAGATCGCCAGCGTAGTGCTCAAGCGATCGTCGAACCAGTCGCTCTTCACGCCGATTTCTTTCTGTTTGGTCAGTTCGGGGCTGAGGTCGTTGGTGTTGCCGGCCGCGCCTGGGGTGATGCCGATCAAGCCGCCGCCGACTGGCGAAAACGTTTTCGACCACGAAGCGTAGAACGAATGGTTCTGCAGCGGCGTCCAGACCAGGCCGACGCGCGGGCTGGTGCTGTGGCTGTCACGGTCTTCGGAGATGTTGCGCAGCTTGTTGGTCGACTCGATATCGAAGGTGTCGTAGCGCAGGCCGCCCAGCAGTTGCCATTGATCGTTCAGGCGCAGTTGGTCCTGCACGTAGACCGCGCGACTTTCGACTTCGGTGTGGCTGCTGCTCGAGACCTGCATGCTGCCGGTGTGGCGCAGATCGCGATTTGGATTGAAGAGGTCGAGCGCCGGCACGGGCTGCGCGCCCGGGGTTCTGCCGGTGGCGGCGTTGGACAGCGTCGGATCGCGGCGCTGACTGCCGATCTCGACGCCAGTGAGCAGACGATGTTCCAGGCCGAAGGTATCGAATCCGCCCTCGAGTTCAACGTTGTTATAGACGTTGCGGGTGGTCAGATCCTGCTGCCAGTGCTGGCGCGTGACCTTGTTGGTCGCTGGTGTGTAACCGGTGAGGTAGGTGTTGTCGAAATCGCTGTCGAGCTTGAACACACCGAGGGTCTGGCGCAGTTGCCAGTTGTCGTTGATTTCGTAGGTGAGTTTTGAGCGCAAGGACTGCGACTTGTCATCGATGAAATCGTGATCGTTGCCGTAGGTCGTGTCGCGACCGACATCGGCCGGGCGCCCGTTAACGCCGGGAATGCCGCGATCTGGCGTGCGGTTGTAGCGGCTGTATTCGTACTGCACCAGCCAGTTCAGATCCGGTGTCAGTTGCCAGCTCATCGACGGTGCGAACAATTGGCGATTACCGCTGACACCGTCACGGAAGCTGTTTTCATCCATGTTGCCCATGTTCAGGCGCAGGCTGATATTTTCGCTCGGGTCGGTGCTGAGGTCGGCGTAAAGGCTGCGCAAATCTTCGCTGCCAGCTTGCGCTTCGATGGTCGAGCGACGGCCGAACTCCGGCATCTTGCTCACGCGGTTGACGATCCCGCCCTGACTGCCGCGCCCGTACAGAACGGCGGCCGGGCCTTTGAGCACTTCGACACGTTCGATGTTGTGCAAGTCGCGCTTGTATTGGCTGTCGTCGCGGACGCCGTCCAGATAGAAGTCGTTGCTGGCATCGAAGCCGCGGATGCGCAGGCTGTCGAAACGGGTGTCGGCGCTGCTGCTGACGTTGGGCATGCCGCTCAAGGCGTCGCCGATGTCATTGGTGCCGTAGTTGGCGACGTTCGAGGTCTTGATCGAATCGATCGCCTGCGGCACATAGCGCACGGGCGTCGAGGTGCGGGTCGCGGTGCTGCTGAGCTTCACGCGCGGGTCATCGGCTTGCGCTTCGGCGCTGATCGCGGTGGCGGGTAATTCGGTCGCGGAACAGGCAAAACCGCTGGACAGAAAAGCAGAAAGCCCAAGGGTGACGGGCGTAAGACGGAACGGGGCAGGCATTGAACAGCGCTTCCGAAAGGATGGAGGAATTCGAACGCGCGAATGGTAATGCTTTGCATTTACTTCCGTTAATTATTCCTTATAAGTTCCCTTGTCCGATTGTTTCAACTTGTGTCAGCTTCGACACAATCCGACTGCTCAGACAATTCGACCGATTCTCGAAACAGACTGAAATCCATTCCGGCGTTTTTCCGCAGGGGGTCGAGGGCTAATCTGCCGCTATCGATTTTCCTGACTTTCTGCCGGAGTTTTCCCATGATTCTTCATTACATCTACGACCCGTTGTGTGGCTGGTGTTATGGCGCCAAGCCGCTGGTTGAAGCTGCGCAACAGGTGCTGCCAATGATTGCGCATGCCGGGGGCATGATGAGTGGCGCCAATCGCCAACCTGTTTCCCCGCAACTGCGCAATTACGTCATGCCCCACGACCGACGCATTGCCGAGTACACCGGCCAGCCTTTCGGTGAGGCGTATTTCGACGGTTTGCTGCGTGATCACTCGGCTGTGTTCGATTCGACGCCACCGATTGCTGCGGTCATGGCAGCCGAAGCCATCGACGGCGGCGGTTTGCGCCTGTTGGGGCGGTTGCAGGCGGCGCACTATGTGGAAGGCCGACGCATTGCCGATTCAGCCGTGCTGTTGGAGTTGGCGATACAGATGGGTTATGCGCAGGAAGATTTCCACGTTGCGTTGGAGTCGGTTGATAGCGAGGAGCACATAAAAGCCAGTCGCCAGTTTTTGGCTCAATTGGGCGGCCAGGGCTTTCCAACGATTGCTCTGGAACAGAGCGGCAAATTCCAATTGATCGACATCAGTCCCTGGTTGGGCAAGCCGCAGGCATTTGCCGATTGGTTGAAACAGGCAATCGTGCTCGATGAAACCGGTAAAACTTCTGCATTTTGTTCTATCGATGGTTGCGCCTGATACGCACTGGATTCACTGGCTGTATGCATTTCCCAGCAAGGAGTCAGCGCAAAATTTACGTTTCTTAGACGATTTTTACCTATTTAAAGACGATTCTTGAAATTGACACATTGTTGAGGGCGCGGATACGATTCGGCCCAACGCCTGTGGCCAACCGCCATGACTCAAAATAAGGAGCAGGCCCGCCATCACATTATCGTGGGCGGGCCTTTTTGTTTCGGGGTGAATAAAAGAGTGCAATAGCGCCGTTTCCGCCGTTCGACACAGCGCGTTTCAACCCGTAATAAGGAAAACAAAATGTTGAACAAGCGAATCAGTCTGATCGCACTGGGGATGTTGAGTGCCACTCAGGCCATGGCTAACGACCAGGCCGAGTCCAAGGGTTTTGTTGAAGACAGCAGCCTCAAAGTGCTGCTGCGCAACGCCTACATCAATCGTGATTACAAAGACGGCAACAAAGACAAAGCCGAGTGGGGCCAAGCGGCCATCGGTACGTTCTCGTCCGGGTTCACCCAAGGCACCGTGGGTGTCGGTGTCGACGCTTTCGGTCTGTACGCACTGCGTCTGGACGGCGGCAAGGGCCGCAGCGGCGCCGGTGGTATCGATTTCTTCAAGCAGGAAAATGACGGTCGCGCGAACCATGACATAGCGAAGGGCGGTGCCGCAGTTAAGTTCCGCTTCTCCAACACCGTGTTGACCTACGGCGACCAGATGCCGGCCCTGCCGGTGCTGAACTACGACAACTCCCGCCTGCTGCCGGAAAGCTACACCGGTACCCTGATCACTTCCAAAGAGATCAAAGGCCTGGAACTGAACGCCGGTCGTTTCACCGCTGAATCGCGCAAGAGCGATGAAGGCCGTGACAGCGGTGGTCTGAAGTCGATCAACGTATTGGGCGGTAGCTACCAGTTTACCGAGAACTTCAAAGGTGCTTTGTACGCTTCCGACGTCGAAGACGTATTGAAGAAACAATACGTTAACGCCAACTACGTGTTGCCGTTCAACAAGGATCAGTCGCTGACCCTGGACTTCAACGGTTACCGCACCAAGCTCGACAGCTCCTACGTTCGCGAAAACACCATTCCCGGCGAAAGCATCGTGACCGGTCGCGACAACAAGATCTGGAGCCTGGCTGCAACGTTCGCCACTGGCCCGCACTCGTTCACCGTGGCCCACCAGCGTTCCACCGGCGACAGCAACCTGGGCTACGCCTACGGTGGTTACCAGAAAGATCAACATCGCGTTGGCGACGGCGGTAACACCATCTACCTGGCCAACTCCTACTGGTCCGACTTCAACGCTGAAGACGAACGCAGCTGGCAATTGGGCTACGGCCTCGACTTCGGCGCTTTCGGCGTACCGGGCCTGAGCTACAACTTCGCTTACGTGCGTGGCGACAACATCACCACTTCCACCAGCGAAGGCGGCACCGAGCGCGAGATCTTCAACCAGTTCAAATACGTCGTGCAGTCTGGCCCGGCCAAAGACCTGAGCGTGAAATTGCGCAGCTCGATTCTGCGTGTTTCGCAGAAATCCAGCGAGTACAACGTCAGCGGTAACGAACTGCGCGTATTCGTGGATTACCCGATCAACATCTTCTGATGCCTGATCAAGTGTAAGAAACATGAGAAAAACCCCGACTGGTTCGGGGTTTTTTTTCGACGGTTTTTCGATGAATACCAGAAAAAACCCGTGTTTTTGTCATGTAAAAGTTGTTTTCAAGTCGCTGCAAACGCCGTTTCAAACAGGGCTTTAAATGCCTGAAATTCTTTCTCATGGACGCAAATTCTCCACCTAATAGATTAGGCCGCTCAACGCAGCGGAGAATTGGGTAATGATCGTTTTGAACAGAGAAGTGGGCGAATCGCTACGGCGCGACAAATATGTCAACGTCCAGGGTGGTGACTTCAATCTCTACGGTCATTTTGCCGACTTCGTCAGACTGACCAAAAGTTGGGAAAACATGGAGCCTGACAGTTACTACGGTCAGGCCGAAGCCGGCATGCGTTACCGTCGTTACAGCGACTTTGAGTACAACCCGAAAACCCGTGAGCTGACGCAACTTGAGCATCGCGCGTACGTGCAATCGAAAGAGAACAACGCCTACGTCGGTGGCCTGGTGCGGCACTTCCAGGACTTCTCTGATGAAGTGATTACGTCTCCGGTGATGCGCAGCCTGATCGACACCGATTTCGAAGTGTACAAAAGCGTGTTGCCGGAAGAGCTGCACGATGAAATCTGGCAGTGCCAGATCCATCAGATCCGCATCGAGATCAAACCCGGCAAACAACTTGAAATTACTCCTGAAGGGATTCACTGCGACGGCTATCCGTTCAGCGGTGTGCACTTCTGGGGCCGCAATAATGTTGAGGGCGCGGAGAGTCGTCTGTACGACATCCACGAGCATCAATTGGCGTCGACCACCTACCAGGAAATTCTCGACACCACCTACTTCCTCGATCGCGACATGCGCCACTACGTGACCCCGGCGCGCAACACGCACACCCATGCCATGGCGTACCGGCAGATTCTGGCGATTTCCTTCTCGCGGCCCGGGACCGCTTTCGACATTGTTCGCTAATCAGATCACCCCAATCGACGGCGTCGAGTGCTCGACGCCGGTGGTGCTGCGACGCGCCACGGCCAAGGATGCGCAGCGCATGGAGCGCTTCTTCCGCCAGTTCGACGAAGTGTCCTTCTGCGAATGGCAGGATGCCAAGTGCCTGCGCGGCGTGCTGATCCAGAAGACCACCACGGCCTATCTCGCCTTCGACGTCGCCGGCGAAATCGTCGGCGCGGTGTTGGGTGGCATGCTCGGCAGTCGCGGCACGATCAATCATTTGGCCGTCAGCCCGCGCTATCGTAGCCAGGGCGTCGGTCAACGGCTGGTTGAAGCGGCGTCGTCCGATATGAAACGGGTCGGGGTGTTACGGATGTTTCTGTTCGTCGACGATGCTAACCTCGCGGGCAAGCGTTTTTGGACTGCCCAGGGTTTTTGCGAGCCCCATGGCGAACGGACATTTGAGAGGGATCTATGAATGAAACGTCCGGCAGTGCGCCGCTGATGGCTGCCCATCAGCCATCGCGCACGTTTGCCGAAGCCAGCCCGGTTATCGCCGGCTACTTCACGGTGTCATTCGTGTTCGGGCTAATGGCTGTCAACGCCGGCCTGCCGATGTGGCTGCCGGTGGCGATGTGTCTGTTCGTGTATGCCGGCGCTTCGCAATTCGCCGCGCTGGCGCTGATCTCCAGCGGTGCATCGCTGACCACCATCGTACTGACCACATTCCTGATCAACGCGCGACACATGTTGATGTCGGTTTATATGGCCAAGGCGCTACGTGCACTCGGTTTGAGCCGCATGGAGCGTTGGGCATACGCCGGTGGCCTGACTGACGAATCCTTCGCTTTCCACAGCGTTAAACTCGGCACGGGTGCGCCGGTCAACGTGCGTTACCTGATCGGCTTCAACTTGTTCTGCCACACCTCATGGGTGCTCGGCGGATTGTTGGGCGCGGTCTGCGCACAGTACGCGGCGCACCTGATCAAATATCAGCTCGATTACGCCCTGACGGCGATGATGCTCTACGTGCTGGTGTCGCTGTGCAACACCCGCAACAAACTCATCGCTGCCGCCGCTGCCGTGTTGTGCATGGGCGCGCTGAGCCTGGTCGGCAGTTCGCCGTTCAATGTGTTTATCGCCACGTTTGTGGGCTGCGGAGTGGGTGTATGCCTGACCAAACGTTCCTGATTCTGGTGGTCGCGCTGATGATGGCCGTGACCTTTCTGCCGCGCGCCTTGCCACTGCAAGTGAATACCGAGCACTGGCCGCCGTTTGTTGCGCGGGCGCTGGAATACCTGCCGGTGGCGATCGTCGCTGCGATCAGCCTGACACCCTTGTTGATCAAGGATCAGCACATACAGCTCGATCGCCCGGAATTTTATGCCGCGATTCCGACGTTGTTATGTGCGTATTTCAGCAAAAACCTCTTTCTCAGTGTGGCGGTTGGGACGGCTGCGTACATTGCGCTCGGCTCGTTCATGTAACGGCAGGTCAACAACGTCGCTGAGCGCCTGGTTCGACAACTCCGGATTGTTCACCGCCAGGCGCACTTCGAGGAAATCCTCGAAACCGGGGAAAATCGTCAGGCCGTTCTTCTGCGCGGCCTCCCGCGAGACCATGCCGACTGCGTCCATCTGCGTGATGAGCGACAGCGTCAACGTTTCACTGCACGAATAGACCATGCGCTGGCCGTTCTCGTGATTGCCCAGCCCTGCGTCGAGAAAACGCAAAAAGCTGTGGGAATAAGGACAATCTTCCGCAGGACGTACCTGAAACTTATTGCCCAGCAATGTCAGCGGATCGTTTTCCTGGCCACAGTGCGCGCCGACCACTTGCACCTGCACATCGGGCAGGACGATGCTCGGCAGTCCCGGCCGTTGCGGGCCGATCAGCACCGCCAGGTCGAAGTCTTCATTCTTCAGCTTGCTGAGGTTTTCCATCGACTCGGCGTAGCTGAATTCCATCTGATAATCGGGAAACACCTCGATCAGGCGGCCGATCATTCGCCGGTTGAAGTCAGTTGATAAGGTGTTGTTCAACGCAACCTTCAACGTCCGCTGCCCCGGCACTTTCAGCGCCTCGACCTTTTCTTCCATCTGTCGCGTGGCAATCAGCACTTTGTCCATATAAGGCGTGAGCTCGGTGCCTTGCGGCGTCAGCGTCAGCCCTTTGTTGGAACGTCGAAACAAGCGGAAACCGAACTGCTCTTCGACCTTGTTCAACTGTGCGGCCAAGGCCTGCACAGTCAGGCACGAATGCTCGGCTGCGGCCGACAACGAGCCGGTCTGCACGATGCGCATGAGGTTGCGTAAGGTTCTGCTATCCATGGGTAATGCCCTCTGAAGTGGGCTGGGTATTGTTGTTTACGAGACTGCCGGTCAGGCGCCATATGCTGGCTATATTCCTGTACCTGAGCATAGTTGTCGCGGGTTTAGTAGCGAATCGATGTCTCCGCCGATGGCTGGAGGCTGACACAGGATCGGGGTTTTTGGTGACGTGGGGGTGATGGGGGTCAAAAAAAGTGCGTGGTTTTGGTGCGTGGGGGTGATTTTTCACGGGGAAATGGCTGACAACGTTAGTGGTTTTGGCCTGCGAAATACGTGGATGCATCCTAGGCGAACTTGCGACCGAGCTGATAGCGGCGACTTGTTAAAGCAGATGAAGTGGCAGCGTCGAGACATCGAGTCTCTGTGGCTACAGTTCTGAGTGAGGTAAGCGAAGTGATCGCATCACAAGAAGCGGCCGATATGGAGTGCCAAGTTGGCAACAGGCTTCACGACGTTATTGAAATCCAAGAGCAGCCGTCCATTGCACGAATTCCTACGGACAAGACTGCCCAAGCCATGTTGGAAGCACGAACTATTCGGCAGCGGTTCGATTCGGTCGACGAAATGCTCAAATCCGGTCATATCCGAATCCCAATCAATGGGGAATGTGGTAACCAGTAATACGCTTACGGAGCTTTTTTATCGATTTATTCGTATATGTACTAGTATCAAAGCAAGACAAATCTGGAGAGGCTCAATGACTACCTCATCCCCAGCCCTCACCCCACGCGAACAACTAGACGCCCCCGAAGCCGGCCGCGTCGCGCTGAAGTTCTTTTTCAACCTCATGGAGCACTGGGGCTGTAGCGCCGAGCAGCAACGCACATTACTCGGCGGCGTTGGCAACACAACGTTCTACAAATACAAACACCTGCCGAACATCCGTCTGCCTAACGACACCCTTGAGCGGATCTCCTACCTGATGGGCATTCACAAGGCGTTGAGCATCATCTTCAGCAACAGCCGTGAGCGTGCCTACACGTGGGTCAGTAGTCCGAACACGGCAGCGCCATTCAATGGCCAAACGGCGCTGGATTACATGCTGGCGGGTCGAGTGGTCGATATCGCCGATGTGCGTCGCTACCTCGACGGGGTGCGCGGTTGAAAGTGCCCGATTTGGTTGATGTGCAATGGCCGCGAGCCTACCGGATCGTCAACAGCAGCTTTCCGCCGATTGCGCTGTTCGAAGACGTGCTCGATCCCGAAGACCTGGAAGTTGCCTACGCGCTGGAAGCGCTGACCAACGATCGCCTGATCGAACAGGCCGGGGTTCTCGCCCGAGTGCGTCCCGAAGATCGACTCTCCGGCCCCGGCTCGACTCCGGTGATGGCCGCTTTCACCCACATCGGCAAACGCAGTCGTTTCTGCGATGGCACCTTCGGCGTTTACTACGCTGCGAGCAGCCAGACTGCTGCCATCGCCGAGACCTGTTATCACCAGGAGCGATTTCTTGCGGCGACCCAAGAAGCGGATCTTGAGTTGACCATGCGGACTTACGTTAATCGGGTGGTTAAACCGCTGCACGATATCCGCCACGATCATCCCGAACTGCACAATCCGGATCCGGAGGCTTACGGGCCCTCTCAGCTATTCGCCCGGCAACTGCGCGAAACCGAATCGTGGGGACTGCTCTACAACAGCGTTCGCCTGCCGGGCCACGAATGCGTCGCCGCGTTTCGGCCGCCAGCGGTATCGATTCCGAAGCAGGGCAAGCATCTGCGTTATGTGTGGAGCGCGAGTCAGCAGAAGATTTCGTTTGTGCTTGAGATCAGTCAGGTCTGAAACGCAAAAAGCCCTCGCATCGGCGAGGGCCTGAAACCGGCGTTTACATCAACGGCTTGTCCGGCGGCGCATCCATCACTTTCACCACATCATCGATCAGCGCTTTGCTCAATTCCTGCAAATACTGAGAGGCGTAAGCGTGAAGATCAGGGTCGCGAGAAACTGAAGTGTCCGCAGTGAGCAGTCGTGAAATGTGAAGCAAGTGCGAGGCGTGGGAAAGGGCGGCGATTACCGGTACACCACGATTGGTGCGGAACATCGCTTGATTGGAGTGGAAGGAAAAGTGGGTGAGGCCGAGGGTTTTCAGATCTTGAGAATGGGTCATTTCGCTTCACCTGCCGTTCGAGCTGGGCGGGCGTGAAGTGACCGGTGTGCTGACGGGGCAATGGCTTTCATTTGTGAACTCCCTGTATCAAATGAGAGCTGCCTATTCGTTATCAGACGAATGGGTGGCAGCTATGCGCGGGCTGATAAACCGGAGATACAGGAACCCGGCAGACCCGAAGGTCTCCCACGCACAGCCGCCATTGCACGGTAATGCAGACACAAAAAATGCGCCGGCAAACGTGAGTTGGGGCGCTGGTGCGCCTGTATCTTACCCGGGTTATCAGGCCCGGTCGCTGAATTGGCAGCGACGGGTTTGACGGTAGCTTGGGGAGTACCAGGCGCGCAATCGTGGCCAGTAGTGGCTTTGCTTGCTTGTCGTTACAACAAATTTCTCAGGATTTCGCGCCATGCGTTTTGTCGGTCATGACTTGTCCTTAACCTTTTCTAAGCAACAAAACGAGGAGATCAGCGATGGTCGATGAACTGGAGCAATTCCAGCAGGACTTACTGGAGTCTGTACGTCAGATGAAGGCCGGTGAAGCCGCGCGCGTAACGCCGATGCCGTTCTTTGCGGCGGAGGAACCAAGCGTCGAGGCATCAAGCACTCTTGGACTGGGAAACCGGGTTGCCATTGACTCCGCCGGTTAGTGCGCTGAGAAACCCTGCTCATGCAATTACATTTTTTATGGGCACGCCATAATTATTGCCAGTTCATAATTTGGCATAAAAGCGGAAGTTCGGGCGTTTTGGGCGAAAGCCGTGCTTTGTGGGATAAGGACGTCTGGCGATTAGACCGACGTGTGCGGAGGAGAGGCGCTATTTGTACTGAAGCTGAAACGCGGCTAAAAATATAAACACCCATAAACAACAAAGCCCCTGCATTTCTGCAGGGGCTTTGTTTGTATGGTTCGGCACCAGGAGTCGAACGATCTAATAAGTTATTGAATTAGCTGATTAATACTTAAAGACCTGTGCAAGTCTACCTCTAAAACTACCTCAAGGTCCTCGTACGCCTGAGGATCTTGCTTGACGTGACTAACGGCGAAGGGCCGGAGTTGCCCCCACAGCGGCCGGCCATTCGTCTATGAGAGTTGGGCCGTTGATGTGTCAACTGTCAACCACGTTAGAGTTAGAGTAGGTCCATGGTGGCCATGGAATCAGCCATGCGGTAGCCCATCGCTTTGTAACCCGCCTGGCGCTTATCCCACATCCTCATCAGCGCGACATTACCCTCGTCAACGAAGTCGATCACTCGCACGTCGGCCTTATCGGCATGTGATCGATGCAACCGCCCCGCATATTGCTGAAGGATTCCCTTCCATGAGATGGGCATTGCCAGCACCAGCGTGTCCAACGGCGGATGATCGAAGCCTTCACCTACTAGTTTTCCTGTTGCCAACAGCACTCGTGGAGCATCAGGGGGAAGGGACTCAAGCTCATGCATACGGGAAATCCGCTGTTTCTTAGGCACTCGCCCATGAAGCGTGAAAAGGTTATGCACGCGCTGCTTCAATTCTAATTCAAGGGCATCCACATGTTCTGTTCGCTCCGTTAGCACTAGAATTTTTCTACCCTCGTTGTACGCCAGCTCAATCTCCGAGACGATTTTGGCTGTCCGCTCAGAGTCGTCCACTAGATGCCGAAAAACGTCCTGAATCCCAAAGCCGTCGGGGACCACTATTGGTTTGGACAGCAATCGAGGCACGACAGAGAGGTCATGGGGCGCACTCGCTGGTCGAGCAGCAGAATGTCGGATCGGTCCGCACTGCATGAAAATAATGGGCTGCTGCCCATCTCGGCGCACTGGGGTTGCCGTGAGTCCCAGCACGTACCGCGCGGTCGCGCTCCTCAGTAGTGCCTCGAATGACACCGCTGATAGGTGATGACACTCATCAACGATGATCTGGCCGTAGTTTTTTACCTGATCGCTGATTTCGCCTTTTCGCGATAAAGACTGCATGACGGCAATGTCGATGATGCCGGTAAGCTTCGCTTTTCCGCCCCCAAGAGTTCCAACGACACCATTCCCGACTCCCAAGAACACCTGCAAGCGCTCTTGCCACTGCCTTAACAGTTCCGTCCGATGCACAAGCACCAACGTGTTAATGCCACGTGCGGCAATCAACGCAGCAGCACTGACAGTTTTACCGAAAGCCGTCGGTGCGCAGAGGATACCAGTGTCATGACTTAGCATTGCGCTGACAGCCGCCTCTTGGTCAGAACGCAGGGTTCCGAGAAAACTCACGTCGATGGTGTCGCCCGCGAAGCGTTCGTCTTTAAGAATAGGGGTAACCCCGTTTTCCCCTAAAAGCTCCAGCGCAGCATCCAAACAGCCACGTGGTAACGCAATATGTTTGGGGAAGTTCTGGGCACAGCCGATAATCCTTGGCTTGTTCCACACTGACATGCGCATGGCCTGAGCTTTGTAGAACTCGGGATTTTGAAAGGCCGCGAGCCGGACAAGCTGGTTTGCCAATGGCTGTGGCAATTCCGACTTTTCAAAGTAAATTAAGTTAGCCAGCGTGATGTTGACAGCAGCAGGCAACGGGCATGTCAATTTACGTGATCTCGATTCACAATCTTTCCAAGGTTCTGCATCACCTTCGTCATCGACATAGGCGACCCCTAGAGGGTCCCGATTACCCATCGCCTGGATAATAACGGGCTGGATATCTTCTAGACTCATGCGCTGAATCGATGCCAGGAAGGCCCATTGATCAGGATGAGGCTCAAGCGTGTCGTCTACAAAAACGCTGTTGTTTTGGGCCCTGGCCCGCTTTTGCAAAGGGAGCGCGATGAGATTTCCGAAGCCGCCCTTAGGCATATAGTCCTGATTTGGAAACAGTCGATCATAGGAGCTGAGCGCCAACTGCCGAGTGCGCTCACAGGCATGACTGATGATTGCGGCACCGAGGCGGCGCGCATCGCAGGCAGGAACATTACGCTCAAAGAAAATCCAGCCATGAGCCCCTTGGCCTGAGCGCGATATTTCCAGCGCCACCGGGACGTTCAGCTCATGGCATGACTGCACAAAAGCTTTGGAATCATCACGCCATTCGGCCTCATCGAAGTCGACCGCCAAAAAATAACAAGTGTCATCAGAGAGTAGGGGGTAGATGCCAACGACCACTTCGCCCGCCAGATGGCGATAGACCACCTCATCGGTCAGCGGAAGCAGCTGGCGGTTACCGCAGTCGCCACATTTAATTCGGGGCTTCTCACAAACGCCAGGCCTCCATTCGTTTGCGCAAGCGGGTGCGTATCCTGATTTTCCTGCCTTGCTTTCCCAGCGGATGGGATAAACGTCCGTCCTACCACGAAACAAGCTTCGGAATAGGGCAAGCTTTCCATCAGTATCGAGTTGCTGTGATTGTTCTGCTCGGAGAATCGCTATCTTGACTGGCTCAGCAGGCGGGCGCCATTCGATGCCATGAGCATCCAGCAAGGCAACCAATCTTGCATTTTCAGCCCTTAGCTTCGCCACCAGACTAGTGTCTATCACCGCCTTCAGCCTCTACGTCTCAGGTGAAGCCTGTAGCCTCAAGCTACAACCCTCAGTCCATCAGTAAAACATAGAGGTTATCAAACAACAGAGGTTAGGTTCAGGGGCTCAAGAGGCCCGCCCTAATCCCAATCAAATCGTTGGCTGGCTCAATCTGCCAGTTAGGGATACAGAGCGCGCAGTTGCTGGCATTCGGCTAACGTTGAAAATTCCAGGATTTTCCTAGGCGCAGAGTGATCAGGCTTGTGGTCAGCAGGTAGTAGTAGCGCGTCGATTTCGAGTTTGAGTTCATGTGGTGGTTCAAAAACCAAACGAGATGCTTTCTTTGCCATGTCCATGGATTATCTCGGTTCCAGCGTTCAGAAATGGCTGCTTGAATAGTCTTGGCCTGGCGGATGTGACGTTCGCGTGTGGCATGTGCTCCAGTCAGTGCCCCAGCCAAGAAGATCTCCATATCGAATGGTTTATTCATACCCGACCACCGATGTACGCCGATACCACGTCGATTCGACCGTGTCCCAGCTCATAGCTGATTTGTAAGCGTGCCTCTCGATCAAGGCGTGGATCGAGGCGCCTGCACCTGCCACCGTTGATGGGCGCTAGGTGATGAGTGATCTGCTCATAACGTTCGCATGCATAAGCCGCGCGCAATTCGTGGAAGCCTTTGAGGTTGTGCTGATGGAGGATGTTCCGTGCGGGGCCGTACAAACGCCTGCCATCGATCACTGTGCGCTTTGACCGTGCCGTAATGCCCGCCGCCAAACAGGTCCCGCAATGCCTGCGGCCCGGCATAGCTCAGTTGCCGACCGTAACCAAAATTGCGTCCATCTCGCCTGCCCACCAGTGCCATGATCAAACTCCTCCCGAAGCCAAACCTTTGAAACTTTCCCCACGTCATCCCGCCACGAATGTTGAGTGTTATCAGGGATCAAGGCCCCTGCGACCTGTGAGGGTTGTCCACTAACGCGGGACTGGCGGCTCCTTACGACCGGGAGCTTGGGCATCTCATGATCTGGCCTCCTGAACACTTCCGAGGAAGTGGGCGGGTGGAGGCTGCACTGGCTGACGAGACCGGTGCCGCGAAATCCTGAGTCAGGTGAAGGCAGTGATGCGATGAACGGGGCATGCCTGACTGTCAGTCAGGTGCAGTCCATTCCGTGGGCTGCGGCACCATCATCTGCATCGCTGTTGCTGGTGACTTCGGTGTTTGTCACGCCGATTATCACGAGGGGGAATGCCGCAAAGCCTTGTACGAGTTGGGCTGCAGCAGCGGTAGGAGCGCCCGTCTCTTTCCGGGAGAAAGAGACGGGCGCAGGTTGGCGCACGGAATGGCCAAGCGGATAGGTTGCTGCAGGGCGGCTATGAAAGGGGGTGAGTTGCCGCAGTGGGCGCACTGTTAAAAGTAGGCATCCATCACATCGCTGTGACCGTGCGAGCCGCCGGACGCTAATCGCACTTTGGGAGAACCACCACGGTGTGGCGTAGCCTTAAAGGTTCTGGCTACCTGGGGTTGCTGTCAGCGACAGCGCTTTGCCCGATCTTTTCTACGCCTGTGGATAATTCGGGTCAAGGCTCGAATTTTTGGGAGTTCTGCGGTTGTGGATGAAATTATCCACCGGTGGAAATCTGTGGTTTTCCACAGATAGTTGCGTGGGCTTTAGATTTTTTAAGTGAGGTCCATCCAAACAGGGCGGCTTTGCAGCCCTGTTTGGATGGACCCGCGTGGACAGATCACTGAGATATGAAGACCGAGCGCTTACTCGGTTGCGCCACGTTTTGCTTTTAGGCGAGTGATGTTCGCTCCGGTCTGGTTCGCGAATTCGTTTGGAGTGACATGCTCCTGTCAATTGCGGGGGTAATGCACCTGCTTTGGGTGGAAACGGTCAGAGAGAGTTCTTAATCTGTGACTGGATGACATGGTGATCGGCACTGTGATCTCAAAAGGAGCATATCAATGAGACCGAATTTCTTTCTGGACGATGAAGATGAAGCCATCGCCAAGAGCTATTTCAAGAAGGTTAATAGCATTGGTTTTGTTTGTGTCGGTTTGGCGTTGACGATAATCACAATGCCTCATCCCGAGCGCGCTGCATGGTTTGTCTTCGCGGTAGCGATCATCTATGCGTTTAGCCACGGTGATGGTTACAGGAAGATTGTTGCCAGCTATTTGTTGCGTCATAAAGGATTCGGCGGTGGTATTCGTTTGGTGTTGAAAGTAGCTCTCTTCGTGTTGGGCACAAGTCTGTTGTCTGGGATTGGGCTTCAGATCTTGACGCCTGAGGTTTTAGGCATCCTCCCATAGCAGGACTGTCTCAGTGACCTGGGTGGCGGATTCAATCATTGATCCGCTTCACCTTCATCCGGGTAACATTCGCCCCAATCTGATTAGCGAACTCATGCGGAGTGACATGCTCTTCACGGTTGGCTTCCAGGTACCGGCTCCACCAGTTCATGATCAGCCTGCGCTCCTCGATGAACTCGGCCTTGTGGATGTAAGCGGCGCGGACGTTGTTGCGCTCCTTGTGGCTCATCTGCCGTTCAATGGCTGTCTCCGACCACAATCCTGACTCGATCAGTGCGCTGCAGGCCATCGAGCGGAAGCCATGGCCACAGATTTCGGTTTTGGTGTCGTAACCCATATTTCGAAGCGCGCTGTTCACCGTGTTTTCAGACATCGGTTTCGAAGGGTTGGCATCGCCTGCAAATACCAGGTCGAATTCGCCGGTGAGGGTGCGGATCTGTTCAAGCAGGGTCACGGCTTGCGGGGATAAGGGTACAAGGTGGATGTCCCCGGCCATCTTCGTACCTCTTGTTGAAAAGGGTACTCCGTCCAACGCGGGCCGAGTGTCCGGTATCTCCCAGCTGCCGCGCTTGTGGTCGAACTCACTCCAGCGGGCGAAGCGCAGTTCGCTGGAGCGGACAAACACATGTAGCGAGAGCATGACTGTCAGCCGAGTCAGCGTTCGTCCTTTGTAGGTGTCGATGCGCTCCTGCAATTCATACAAACGCGATAAGGGTAAAGCTGGGCGGTGAACTACCCTCGAGGCTTTGATCAAACCCTCAAGGTCGGAGGCAGGGTTTGCCGCGATCTGTCGAGCTCGTTTCGCCTCGCGCATGATGCTTTGCAGGTAGTTTTGTACCCTTAACGCGACGTCAATCGTGCCACGCTTCTGGATTGCTTCCAGAGGTTGCATTAAGTCGTGAGTGTCTAGGTCGACAATAGCGCGATCACCGATTAGTGGAAAAACATGGGTTTTGAGACGGCTCAGGACCGTCTTAGCATGTCCCGGAGCCCATTTGGCAGACATCGCTTTGTGCCAGTCCAAGGCTGCGCTCTCAAAGGTTCGGCCTCGGATTGTGGCTTGCGTCTTGGCCTGGTGTTTGGACTCGATGGGGTCGAGCCCTTCCTCCAGCATCCGTTTGACCTCCAGGCGCTTCTTGCGCGCATCGGCGAGGCCGACCACGGGGTAGTTGCCGAACGAGGTCAGTCCTTCACGACCATCAGGTTTTACATACCTGAAACGCCAGCCTTTGCGGCCATTGGGTTGGACTAAAAGGTAGAGGCCGTCGCCGTCGAAAAGCTTGTAGGCGCGGTCGGTGTGCTTGGCTGAACGGCAAGCCGAATCGGAGAGTGGGGCAGTGGTGCGCGACATAAGGGTACTCCTCCCTTTATCGAATGACCTTACCCCTATCTTTATCCTTAACACGGCTGGTATCTATAAGATTTTGGCGGAATCCGACGGAACGCCAAAACGAAAAAACCCGCCAGAAGGCGGGTTTTTCGGGGGTTTCAGAGATTTTGAAAGCCTTCTCTGGAACCTTGTATGGTGCCGGCACCAGGAGTCGAACCCGGGACCTACTGATTACAAGTCAGTTGCTCTACCAACTGAGCTATACCGGCGTTGTGGGCGACGATTATAGCGATTGGGAAGATCCTGTAAACCCCTGAATTCAGACTATTTTTGCATCGCAGTAAATTAAGCGCTGCGCGATGCGCAACGCAGCATGTGTACCCTACGCACGATAGGGCTGTTTTGCAGGACAGGCAGTTGAGTTTCGGCTTTCGTGAGGCCGCAATTATTCGCTCGGTAAGCCCATTATTCGGCGGTTATGTCGTTTTGATTGGCAGCTTATGCACAACTGAGAGCCACGAAATCGGACTCAGGCGGGGTTTTGTGAAGCCATTCTCATTTTGTTCGCAAATCCCTGTTTTACAGGTTTTTTATTCATTTGAACAAAAAATGACCAGTGCTGTTAACGCAGCGAAACAGGCGCAGATATTGGATCCATGGGAAAACCATCAACAGAGTTATCCACAGGCTGTGATGTTTTAAACGCGTTCGGCCAGTAGCAGCAAATTACGCGGAGTCAGCGGGGTGTCGCAGAAGGTGCCGAGGCGGACGGTGTAGCCCTGTTCTTGAAGGAAAAGCGCTCGATCCAGATTCAGCCAAAGCTCCAGCGGCCGTCGGAACAATCCGCGAAGCAATTCCAGATTGCGAACTTCGGCCAATCGCTGCCAACCGGCTGCTTCGAGTGCGGGCCAATCTGGCGCACCGATTGTGGATAACTCTTTGAGCGCAGCCAGATCTCGACAGTAATCAGCGAACCGTTTTTCCAGCCAGGCGCTGGGTAGGGAGGGCGTCGGCAGGTATTCGTCGACGCCGCGCACTTGCCGTTGCAGTAGGTCAAAGGCCAGTCGTCGAGCCATCGAGGTGTCACGCTGACGTCGGACGCGAGCACCGGCGGTGACGGTTTCGCTCATCGGCAGCGCCAGATCTTCTACCGAGAGCTGTAGGAGCGATACCGATCCTTCGCAAGACAATGCCTGATATTCGCTGCGACTGATGCGGTTGTAGCAGCAGGGCGCGATCGCCATTTGCTGGCAACCTGCAGCGCTGGCCAGTTGCATCAAACGTACATGCAGATCCCCGCAGGCGTGGAGAGCGACGGGTGTATGGGTGGCGTTCAATACGGCTGGGGCGTCCGCCGCAAGCACATCCTGTTCGACATGCAGTGCATGTAAGTGATGACGCTGACTCAAGGCCTGACCGCTGGCGACCAACAGAGGGTCGTATTCAACGCAAGTCAGTTGTTGCCCCGAGTCCAACAAGCGCCGACCCAAATGACCCTTGCCCGAGCACCAATCCAGCCAATGCGTCGGCTGCGAGGCAAAAGACAAGCGACTGGCAAACGCTTCGATCTGCTGCCACTTGCGCCCCGGCACATCGACATTCAAGCGATGCACCGCAGCTTCCAGCGCATGCCCCGGCAACTGACCGACAGCGCTCAGCTCAGCCGATATCGCTGCCAATGAAGCAAATGGCTCCGGCGCTTCGGCAAGATCAGCAGGTTGGTTGTGTGCGTTTTCTGCATCGTCCAGCGACCGTCCTCGTAGCCACAAGGCCAACTTCGGGTAGGACGCTTCCCATGGAAGCTGCAGATGAGTGAACGGACGAGGTTTCCACAGCGCCTGATGCTCAATCAAAAAAGCATCCAGCGCGGTGAAGCGGGCGAGTAACTCCTCGCCCGTCAGCACGCAGGAGGAGTCAACGCCCTTGGCAGGCATCGACGCGCAACCATCGCTCCAGCTGTTTGAATGCCTGAACGAGAACAAACGACATCAGCAGGTAAATGACGCCTGCGGTGAAGAACATATCCACGGTGAGGTAGTTGCGGGCAATGATCGTGCGGGTAATGCCGGTGAGTTCGAGCAAGGTCACCGTGCTCGCCAGAGAACTGGCCTTCAACATCAGGATGACTTCGTTGCTGTAGGCCGGCAGGCCGATGCGCGCGGCGCGCGGCAGGACGATATAGAACAATGCCTTGGCCTTGGACATGCCCAGTGCACGCGCGGCTTCGATCTCGCCCGGCGGGATCGCTTGAATGGCGCCACGCAGGATTTCGGCGATATAGGCGGCAGTGTGCAGGGTCATCGTGGCGACAGCGCACCAGAAGGGTTCTCGCAAATACGGCCACATGAAACTGTCGCGTACGGCGTCGAACTGAGCCAGGCCGTAGTAGACCAGAAACAGTTGTACGAGCAACGGAGTGCCACGAAAGAAAAAGATGTAAGCGTAAGGAAATGCGCGAACAAACCAGAGCTTGGAGGAGCGCGCGATGCCCAGAGGGATCGCCAGCAACAACCCGAGAATAACGGCGATGCCCACCAGTTCGAGTGTCAGGACGGCGCCCTGAAAGAACTTCGGCAGCCACTTATAGATGACTTCCCATTCCATTACGTCGTCCTCACGAAGCCACGGGCGGCGCGTTTTTCCATAAAGTGCATGGTGGCCATCGCCAGTATGGTCAGGCCCAGATACATGACGGCTGCGACCAGATAGAAGGTGAATGGATGCTTGGCGAAGGTCACGGCGTTCTGCGCATTGCGCATGATTTCTTCCAGGCCGATGACCGACACCAGAGCGGTGTCTTTCATCAGGATCATGAACAGATTGCCCAGGCCGGGCAGGGCGATGCGCCACATCTGCGGCATGATCAACCGGGTGAAGATCCGCCATTTCGACAGGCCCAGGGCCTGACCGGCCTCACGGTGTCCTTTCGGAATGGCCAGGATGGCGCCACGAAATACCTCCGTGGCATAGGCGCCGAAGCACAGTCCGAGTGCAGTTACGCCCGCCACAAAGGGGCTTAGCGCCAGGTCTGGATTGCCAAAGTATTCGCCAATGGCATTCATCGTCTTGACGGTGCCGAGGTAGATCAGCAGAACCCAAAGCAGTTCCGGCACGCCACGTACGATGGTCGAGTAGGTTTCGCCAAGCCATTGCAGCGGCTTGTACGGGGAAGTCTTGGCCAAGGCGCCGAGCAGACCGAGCACCAGTCCCAGGCACAGGGCGGTGAGAGCCAGTTGGACGGTCATCAGCGCGCCGGCAGCGAGGGCCGGGCCGAATCCGTAGAGGTCGATAATCATGGAATTCTGTTCAAATTGCGGCAGGCAAAGTCGGGAGCCGGCGCCACTGCATCAGGGCGCCAGTCCCACAGGTCAGGATCAGTAGATGCTGAACGGGAAGTACTTGTCGTTGATCTTCTTGTAGGTACCGTCGGCGACGATTTCCTTCAGAGCAGCGTTCAACTTCTCACGCAGTGGGTCGCCCTTACGCACAGCGATGCCGATCTTGTCGCTTTCTACAACCGGATCACCCTTGAACTCGTAGTTCTTGCCCGCGTCGCTTTTCAGCCAGTCATAGTTGGCGTACTTGTCGGCGAGGATCGCGTCAACACGACCGGAGGTCAGGTCGAGGTAGGCGTTTTCCTGGGTGTCATAGAGTTTGACGTTGAGATCGCTGCCGTAGTTGTCTTCCAGCCAGGTGCCGGCCAGCGTGGCACGCTGGGTACCGATGGACTTGCCCTTCAAGGAGTCCTTGTCGGTTTTGAAGTCGACGTTTTTCGGTGCGATGAATTGCAGTTTGTTCGAGTAGTACGGGTCGGTGAAGTCGACCGCGCCTTTGCGCTCGTCGGTGATCGACAGCGAGGAGATCAGGAAGTCGAACTTCTTCGCGTTCAGGGCCGGGATGATGCCGTCCCAGTCGGAAGTGACCACGGTGCACTCGACTTTCATCTTCGCGCACAGAGCGTCGCCGATGTCTTTGTCGAAGCCGACCACGTTGCCGCTGGCGTCTTTGTTGTTGAACGGCGGGTAGGCCGCTTCGATGCCCATCTTCAGGGTTTCAGCCATGGCACCGGCGCTGAACGCGAGGGTGACGGCGGCGGCCAGGAAGACCTTCTTGAAATTCTGCATGCATGTTGCTCCGTTAGCGGTTGCTGGACATGAATTGTTTGCAGCGCGCCGAAAGCGGGTTTTCGAACACCTGCTGAGGCGATCCTTGCTCTTCTATAAGGCCTTGGTGAAGGAACACCACTTCGCTGGAGACCTGACGGGCGAAACCCATTTCGTGGGTCACGAGCAGCATGGTGCGGCCTTCTTCGGCCAATGCGCGGATGACACTAAGTACTTCCTGAACCATTTCCGGGTCAAGCGCCGAGGTGGGCTCGTCGAACAGGATAACCTTCGGTTGCATCGCCAGCGTGCGAGCGATTGCTGCGCGCTGTTGCTGACCACCGGACAATTGCGCCGGATAGGCGTGGCGCTTATCGGCGATGCCGACCTTGGCCAGCAGCGCTTCAGCGACTTCGAT
This sequence comes from Pseudomonas sp. AIG, assembly GCF_977020205.1. Lineage (NCBI taxonomy): Bacteria > Pseudomonadati > Pseudomonadota > Gammaproteobacteria > Pseudomonadales > Pseudomonadaceae > Pseudomonas > Pseudomonas sp. AIG. The sequence goes on from NZ_CDROCK010000024.1 coordinate 54,836, forward strand.
GGCTTCGGCCTTGCTCTGGCCGAGCACGCGACGCGGTGCCTCGATAATGTTGTCGAGGATGCTCATGTGCGGCCACAGATTAAAGTTTTGAAATACAAAACCAATCTCGGAGCGCAGGCGATTGATCTGTTTGCCGTCGGCGGCAACCAGTTCGCCATTCTTGGCGGATTTGAGCTTGAGTTCTTCACCGGCCACCAGAATCTGGCCCTGATGCGGGTTTTCCAGCAGGTTGATGCAACGCAGGAACGTGGACTTGCCGGAACCGGAGGAACCGAGGATCGAGATCACATCGCCGTCGCGGGCGGTCAGCGAGATGCCTTTGAGCACCTCAAGCTGTCCGTAGCGTTTGTGCAAGTTGCGGATTTCAAGCGCGGGCGTGGCCTCAGCCATGTGCGTTCCTCATATATGTTGCGCTCCAGCTGTTGGATGGCCGTCCTGGCGAGGCGGCCAAGCTAGCATAGCGTTTCAATGGCAGCCAACAGCGCTGCGAGCGGTTAACGGGTGGCGTGTGGCTGGTTGTCGCATCGGCGCAGCAGACTGTCGCCCCATCAACAACCGAACGGGTGTTTGATCGTGCAAACCCGCGGGTGTCGCGTAAAAAAAGGCGCGATGTTGCCAGCTTTGGCGGGGTGTTGGAAGCGCTATCCGGCCGAACGTTCCTGAATCGCCCTTTTATTGTGCATCCCACACTTTTTCAGTGTGTTTCTGGTGCGCTGATTCATCTTGAAAGTGAGTCGCAGGGTAACGTTCTGGCGAATCGCCATTAATCTCAAGGACTTGCGATGACTGTCCGGTCTCGCGCAAAACCGCAGCCCAGAAGACTTTGAAACATTTTGGCGCATTTATTGCGTGCAGAATCCGGAACGCCCCGTTGGTTTCTTTTTACGAGAAAGAAAATTCCAGACGGGCCGGACGCAATCGCTTTCCTTGCAAAGGTAGTTTCGATGAGCAGTACCCCAAGCTCCAATGGCCTCGAACAGGGGCTCAAACCGCGTCATGTGACCATGTTGTCGATCGCCGGTGTCATCGGCGCCGGTCTGTTCGTTGGCTCCGGCCACGCCATCGCCGCCGCCGGCCCTGCCGTTCTGCTGGCTTACGCCGCCGCCGGTACTCTGGTGGTGTTGGTGATGCGCATGCTCGGCGAAATGGCTGTTGCTTCGCCGGACACCGGTTCGTTCTCGACGTACGCCGACCGTGCCATCGGGCACTGGGCCGGTTTCACCATCGGCTGGCTGTATTGGTGGTTCTGGGTGTTGGTGATTCCACTGGAAGCCAACGCCGCCGCGACCATCCTCCATGCATGGTTCCCTGATGTCGGCATCTGGGCGTTCGCGCTGATCATCACCATGCTGCTGACCGTCACCAACCTGTTCAGCGTGAAGAACTATGGTGAATTCGAATTCTGGTTCGCGCTGATCAAAGTGCTGGCGATCATCGGCTTCATCGCCCTCGGTCTTGCAGCGATCTTCGGCTACCTGCCGAACAGCCAGGTCAGCGGCGTTTCGCACCTGTTCGACAGCGGCGGCTTCCTGCCCAACGGCATGGGCGCGGTACTGGGTGCAATCCTGACTACCATGTTCTCCTTCATGGGTACCGAAATCGTCACCATCGCGGCCGCGGAATCGAAAAACCCGGGCAAGCAAATCTCCAAGGCCACCAACTCGGTGATCTGGCGGATCGGCTTGTTCTACCTCGTATCGATCTTCATCGTTGTGGCCCTGGTGCCTTGGAACGATCCTACGCTGGCCAACCTCGGTTCCTACCAGACCGTGCTTGAGCGCATGGGCATTCCTAACGCGAAAATGATCGTCGACATCGTGGTACTTGTTGCTGTGACCAGTTGCCTGAACTCGGCGCTGTACACCTCGTCGCGCATGCTCTTCTCCCTCGGCAAGCGTGGCGATGCACCGGCCATGTCGACCCGCACCAACAAAAGCGGTACGCCTTACTGGGCAGTGATGCTGTCGACCGGCGCGGCGTTCCTGTGCACCTTCGCCAACTACGTGGCCCCGGCCGCAGTGTTCGAATTCCTCCTGGCCAGCTCCGGCGCCATCGCACTGTTGGTGTACCTGGTGATCGCCTTCTCGCAACTGCGCATGCGAAAACAACGCATGGCGCGCGGCGAGAAAATCGTCTTCAGCATGTGGCTGTTCCCGGGCCTGACCTACGCGGTGATCATCTTCATCGTCGCGGCCCTGACCATCATGCTGTTCCAGGAAGCGCACCGCGTGGAGATCCTCGCAACTGGCCTGCTGAGCCTGATGGTGGTGGCTGCCGGTCTGTTGGTGGCACGCCGTCGCAAGCTGGAAAAACGTGGTGCGGTGGTGTTGAACTGATCCGTAACACGTAATGCAAAACGGCCGCTGTCAGTGATGACGAGCGGCCGTTTTTGTTTGTGAGCGTGGTTTATTCGCTCTTGTCTTCCTGCGCTTCCACCGACTTGCCATAAGCATCCAGCGCAACCCCGAAATCGGTGATGAACTGTGGCTCGCTCAACCAGGCCTGGGCCTCTTCGATCGTTACGCCTTCGGCCCACATGCGGTAGTCGATCAACATGTCGGCGGCCAGGTGGGTGGCGGCCATGCCTTCGTTGTCGGCGTTTTCCATGTCCAGCAGTTCTGGATGATCAACAATGACGAACGCCAGTTCGCGCAGCAGGGTCAGCAGCATCTCGTTGCGGCTGATGGCTTCGGCGTCGCGCATTTTGCTGAACATCGCCAGGGTGTATTCCGGGATCGGCTCGGCGAGGTGGTCGAGGTCTTCGTCCTGTTCCAGTGGCTTGCGGCCGACCATACGGATTTGCTTGGCTTTGGCCTTGGCGCGTTTGGCGCGTTTCTGTTGCTTGTTCAGGGATGCCATGGGAACTCAGTTCTTCTGTTGGGTTTGTGCGGCAATCGCGTCGGACGCCGCCACATAGTCGGCCTGGAAGGCCGGGGATTCGATCCACGCCAGCGCGCCGGCTTCGTCGGTTTCCTGCGACCACTGGCGATACTCGATCAGCGCGGCGAGGATGAAATCCATCGCGCCTTCTTCGCCTTCCTGCTCATAAACCAGTTCCAGCAGCGGGTCTTCGAGGAATGCGCTGCACAGCGCTTGCTGGCTGATCTTCTCGGCGTCGATCATTTTCTTGAACAGCTCGGTCAAGTCCACCGATTCGAAGTCGATGCGATCATCGTTCGGGTCCAGTTCGACCGGCGCTTCGGCGCGTTTGGTGCGGTTCTGCTTGGCCTTGGCTTTGGCCCGGGTGGCGCGTTTCTGCTGCTTGTTGGCGGAGGCCATGATGTGTTCCGTCGTGCGTTGAGAGGGGCTCAGCTGCGCGGGACTTGCCGCCCGGGTGTGTCGTGGGCCAGTGCGCCGGTTTGCAGCCAGGTCAGAGCGATGGGCCATAGTGTGGCTTGGTATGCGCTGCGAAAAAAGGCGAAATGTCCGACTTGTTGTTCGCCGATGTCCTGCGGCTCGATGCGCAGGTGGGTTTTTGCAGCGTTGTCGAAGTAGCCGAGCAGGCGTTCGATCGCCGCAATTGTGCCGTAAGGATCGTCGCTGATGCTGATGGCCAAGGTCTGCGCGCGAACATTGGAAAAGGGCAGGGTGCCGTTCTTTTTCATCAACGCGCGACCACTGGGGCGCTGTTCGTAACGCGCGGTGGGCGTGCTCCAGTCGCGTACAACGCCGGTCGGCGTATCTTCCAGCCAGCCGAGTCGCTTACCGGGGAAAAAGCCGCAGAACAGCGTCAGCAACGGCATCAGCACATGCCATTTGCCGAACATGCGCCAGCGCTGTTCGGGGGCGTAATCGCGCCAGTAGGCGAACTGCGCACCAACGGTGACCAGCCGTCGGATAACCCGCCCGGACTCGCCCAAACCTGCCGCGCAACCGCCAAAACTGTGGCCGACTACGTCAATCGGCTGACCGGGAAACTCCCGTTGCGCGCGTTTGAGCATCGCTTCGAAATCCAGTGCGCCCCAATCTGTCCACGAGGCGTTCAAGCCTTTGATCGACGCGGATCGTGATTCGCCGATGCCGCGGTAGTCGTAGGTCATCACGTCGAAGCCGTTTGCGAACAGATAAGCCGCGAAACGCGAGTAGTGGCGGCAACGTACCGACGTGGCGGCGCTGATGATCACTACTGGGCGTTGGCTATCAGGCAAGAACTGACGCCAGGTGAAACCGCCAAGTGCAAAACCGTCGGCGGCAGCTTCTTTGAAAGGCTCACCTTGCTCAGCAGTCAAGGTTGGCGACCCTGACTGCATGTCTTGCCTTGCGCGCGTGTCCTGACAGTTCATGACGCTCGACCTGGAAGAATAAGCTGACAACGATAGTCTCCCCGCCGCCCGGCAACAATCCGCAAGTTTTACTCGGTGGATTGAGTGAGCATGCGCTCTTCGATCAACGCCTGCTCGCGATTGAGTTCCGCGCGTAACTCGTCTTCACTCGGCAGTATCGTTTTGTAACTGCTGGCGAACAGTTGCTCATTACCCTTGAGCATTGAGTAGCGCGCCACCGAGTCGTTGCTCTCGGCAGACAGAATAATCCCGACTGTCGGCTTGTCGCCCTCGCTGCGCATGAGTTCGTCGTACATGCGCACATACATGTCCATCTGTCCGACATCGCGGGCGCTGAGCTTGCCGCGCTTGAGATCAATGATCACAAAGCATTTGAGCAGGTAGTTGTAGAACACCAGATCGATGTACAGATCGACGCCGTCGGTACTGATGCGTTGTTGGCGGGCGACAAAGGAAAAGCCTTTGCCCAGCTCAAGCAGAAAGCCCTGCAGATGGTCGATCAGAGCTTGTTCGAGACCGCTTTCCCTGACCTTGCCTGCCGAGGGTAGACCGAGAAACTCGAGCATCACGGGATCGCGAATGAATTCACGCGGGTTGCATTTCAGCGCTTCGATGTTGGTGGTGGCTTCTTCGATGACATCGGCTTTGTCGCGACTCATGAGAAGCCGCTCGTAGTAGAGCGTGAGGATCTGGCGATCGAGGGCGCGGCTTGACCAGTTCAGGTTGGCGCATTCGTCCATGTACCAATGGCGTGCTTTTTCATTGGTCACGCCCAGAAGCCGACGATAGTGGGTCCAGCTCAATTCGTGACGCAGTGCGTCACGAATTGGAAACGCCTGATAAAAGAGGCGCATATAACGCAGGTTGGAAGCGTCAAAACCCTTCCCGAATTGCGCCGTCAGATCTTTCGCCAACAACACGAGCAACTGTTTGCCATAGCCCGCACGCTGGGCTCCCTCTTGTTCAAATTCGACAATATGCCTGCCGATCTGCCAGCAGGTCTGCACTTGAATCGTGTCCACCGCACGCAGCACTTTTTGCCGCGCCTGGCGAATCAGTTCGCCCAGCTCCCCCAGCAACGAATCGATTTTCGGGTCTTGCGTGTCAGCAGGTTTTAGCGGGCTCATCGGCTCTTCCACATCGTTGGATACAGGCGTCAAAGCATGCCAAGAGTCGCCGCGTGGGTATGTCGGGCGAGCCGGTGATGTGGGACGGAAGAAGGGATTGATGTTGCAGGACGTTGCCGCTGAAAGAGGCGTCATAGGGTAATGGCCTGTAGTCCATTTCGTACATGCGCCAAGTTCCAAACAATCTAAAACCCGCCCCGATACGCAAAATCTAACGGGAGTAACGGTTGGGTTCTGCAAGAACCCGGGAGTCGTGATCATGAAACGCGTTCTTTCATTCATGCTGCCCATCGCCGCCGTCGCTGCATTGCTGTTTCCGGTGATGGTGCAGGCAGCCAGTCTTGAACCTATCGACAGTGCCGGGGTGCAAGTTCAGCAGCAACAACAGAACGGCGTCACTTATCTGGCCGGCGGGATCGGTGAGGATGAGGCGAAGGCCATTCAACAAACCGGCGGTTACAACCTGCACATGACGTTCGCTGTGGGCGCGCAAGACGAGTACACCGCTGATGTCGATGTGATGATTGAAAAGTCGCCAGGGCAAACCCTACTGACGCTTAACCAGACGGGCCCGTTGGTATACGTGCAACTACCACCCGGCAAGTACACGGTGGTGGCCACGCGTAAAGGCGAAACGCGGCGCGACGTGACAGACGTTGGCGCAGGTGTTCCGCGCAATCTGGTGTTCCACTGGAATGACGCGGGATAGCGATGGATGTGATTGCAAAGCCTGGGCGCGGGTACAATCCCGCGCCTCATATTGTGTGATGTAAGGAAGCGCTGGTTTGAAAGGGATTTTGCGTGCTGTTGGTGTCATCGGCCTGGTATTGCAGTTGACCGGCTGCGGAACGTTTATCGGGCGTTTGAATGACGGTTTGTCCGATGCCCAGTATTACCGAGGGGTTGATGGCAGCCTTCACCTGCTGGGTGTGCGTGGTGGTGGTAGCGATGGCATGCCGGCGGCGATCGTCTGTTACATGATGATTGTCTGTCCGGTTATCACCGTTGTATCCCTGCCAGTGGACGCCGCTCTGGACACGGTTTTGCTGCCGGTGGATTACATCAATACGCTTTAGGTTTTCTTTGCGCGGCGCTTGCTCTTCGGCGTGTGCACGGGCTCTTGCACTTTGCGATAGATCCACACGCCGAACACTCCAACTGCCAGCAGAAACACTGTGCCAACGCTCTGCCAGACAAACTCGAACCAGAACTGCCGAGGTTGCAGGGCCAGGGTGTAGGTGCTGCGCGGGCCGCGGTTATTGGTGGTGATAGAGCCGGTGATCCAGCTGTCGATCAGCATCCAGATCGACAACCCGATGGCGACAGTAATCAGCAGAGCAACGAGAACAGTCAGCCAGTAAGTCACCCGACTTGGGCGATAGGGTGGCGGATGGGGCAGAGGGACGCGGGTTTTCCTTTGGTTCATGACACTTGGGACCTGTTTCCGGCATTGATGAACTGCGTTATCTCGTTCGCCAACTCTGCGGCGCGTAGCGGGTTTTCCCTGAACCACGTAGATACAGCGTGGTCGCAACCCGGCAGCACGATCTTTCTGAATTGATGGGGGCCCAGGCTCTTTTCAATGGCCTCGATAACCTCATAGGGAATGGCGCTATTGATCATGCGCGGGCCCAGTTGCTGCGTCCCGGCAGATGTACCGGCGATCCCGCCAAACGCGGTTGATCGAAGGCCGTCGTATTCGCCGATCACCAGCAAGACCTCCCCTTCGAACGTGCGCAAGAAATCCAGCGATGGCGAGTCGAGAAAACCGTAAGGCTCAGAAATGGCACGTTTGAACGGTGGACCAAACGGTTGCTGCCAAGCCGCCTCCGCGTACAGGGCGGGACAGAACAGCACAATGCGTCTGACTGAAGCGCAATGCGCTTGCGCCACCTTGAGCGCCACTGCGCCCCCCAGACTGTGACCGATCACGGTGTTGAGTTCGGCGCCCAGATGACCGGCAAACTGCAAAGCCTCCTGAAGGTTGTGCGCCAGCGAAGTCTTTTCAAGAGCGATGTCGGCGCAGGGGTTGTGACCTGAAAGATTGAAGCTCAGGCTGGCAACACCCAGCGCCTGCAAGGGATGCAGAATGGCGTTGAGTCGCGAATAGTCAGAGCGGGCACCGTGAATCGCCAACACTGTTGGCATTGGCGATTCTCCGGCGCAGCCCGCCAGTACCCGACCTTCCAATTGGTAGCCCGCGAAGGTTTGCGAAAAGAAAAACTCAGGGCCGGTTGGCGCCTCGTCGAACTGCAACCGAGACCGAAGTCGAGATGCGCCGGTCAACGCCAGCCGATTGATCACAAGGCTGCCAGGGTGTGGAGGACGGCAACGCGCAATGGATTGGTCTCCACGCTCAACAGCTTGATCGCCAGGGCGCAGCAGACCACGATCAACATGGGTTTGATCAAGCGTGAGCCGACCCGGACAGCGGCTCTGGCACCCAGTTGTGCGCCGAGGAAGGCTGCCAGCGCCATGGCAATCGCGATCGGCCAGATGATCACGCCTTTGGTGATGAAGACTGACAGTGACCCTAGGTTGCACGAAGCGTTGGCCAGTTTGGTAAAGCTCATGGCCCGCATCATGCCAAGCCCGCAGAGCAGCACGAAACCGACGATAAAGAACGAGCCTACACCCGGACCGAAGATACCGTCGTAGAAGCCCAGGATCGGCGCCACGGTGAACGAGAACAGCAGAATGCCGATTCTCTTGCGACGATCTTCATTGGCCAGTTTTGGCGAGAGCGCAAAGTAGATCGCCACCAGAATAAGCATGACGGGCACGCACACTTCCAGATAGCGCTTATCAATAGAACTGACCAAGAGTGCCCCGCTGGCGCCCCCCAGGAATGCGCAGATAACCAGGAAGCGCCCCTCGCGCCATTCAATCATGCCTTTGCGAGCAAAAGTGACCGTGGCTGAAATAGTCGCCGACGCGGCCTGAAACTTGTTTGTGGCAATCGCACTGATCGGGTCGACGCCGGCCAGAAACAAGGCCGGCAAAGTAATCAAACCGCCACCCCCGGCAATCGCATCAAAAAAACCGGCGCAAAAAGCCACAAGCGCCAACATGCCAATTACATCCCAAGCCATTACATTTTCCCTTTTATAGTTATTGGCCAGCCATCCACATGACTGGCCATTCAACAGCCTTGCCTGCGGTGAATATCAGCCCTGTATCAGCAGCGGATCGTCGGAAATGACAATCGGCGAGGAGAACTTCGACAGGCCGAAGATGCGCACCAGTACGCGGCGATTGTCTTTGATGACATCACGACAGTGCAGGGCCCGGACGTTATTGATCACCATGGCCGACTCTTGCGTCAGTGTGTATTGAACCGGTGTTGCTTTACCCACGCTTTGGCAAAGCGCGGAATACGCCTCTTTGACAAAGTCCGAAGCGTTGTCGTTGACGGAAAAACGGTACGAGTTGAATCGCGCGGCGAATCCGACGTTGTCATCGAACTCCAGAATCGAAACATTACGCCCGTCTTCGCCCTTGCCGTTGACGAAAGAGTCGCTGCGGGTGAACTGGAAGCTGCCCGTTGTGAGTGCGAGGCACCCAGTGACGCCGATTTCATCCAGCAGAGGTGGCAGCGGAATCACCGAGGTGGGCTCCAGGCTTGGATTCCACAGGGCCGATAGAATCAACGACGAAGGCGAGGGCGAGTGCCCGTCTTTCGCGTTGACGGCGCACCAGTACGGCGCTTCGGTGTGCGGGCCGAGGGCGAGACCGGAGTGGGAACTCAGCTCTTTGATTTCCGGTTCGTCATTGATTTTGGTCAGTCCACCGCCCTTGAAGTTGGCGACGAGCCGGACCAGTTTGCCTTCGTTGTCCATGTCGTAGGCGAAGGAGCTGTTATCCACCAGTTTCAACAGAATCTGATTGCGTGCCGCCAGGCAAAGTACGTCGTGACGATTCTCCAGAGCGGCCAGTTCGGGAAGTTCATCCGGTGGGCTGGTCTCGGTGAATGTTTGCATGCCTTCGAAAATCAGCAGGGAAACGAGGCCGTCGGAGTAAGCGCCCAGCAGTTCACATTGATCCTTGGAAAACGAAAACTTCAACTCGGTCGCTGCCAGCGAGGCCTTGGACTTGGCGCCGGCGACTTGTGGCCCGCCCATAGTTGCCAGTTCTTCGGAGAAGGTGTGCAGCAGCGTTGCCTGTTGCGTGTCAAAACTGAAAGTTCTGACTTCCTGTTCAACTAAAGACTCAACGGTTTTATTGGTTTGTTGTAGGACTTCGGTCATTGGTTACATCCCTGTCGTATCGGCTCCCGTTATATTTTTTGTGGGAGCTGTTGGCTGTTTCGATGATGCAATGCGTGCCGAGCGCACGCACAGATCCGGACGTGGGCGAGTTGATACAGGTCTGGTTTTTTCGGGAGGGCACAGGGCGCTGTGACGCGACAGTTCAAACAAGTGTTGAATGCCGGGTTAGTGTTTGCTGTCGCTTGCCTGACAGTTGAAACAACAGCAGATGACCTGCGCTGAGGTCTTGTCCTCCATGACAACTTTATGAGGGGTCTTTGTTCTGCAAGCGATCCTGCTTGCAGACGCAACTCTCCTGCTGCCAGCAATAACCTCGGTAGGTTCCGATGATTAGAGCGCGCGGAGTGCGTTAATTGGGTAATGCGTTAAATGCCGGTCATCAGGGCTGAACTGCCCGGCGAACATTCTCGACAGTCAGCAATGACCTGCCGGAAAAAGCTGACGGAGCCTAACATCAAAATAATGGCCAGCAAAAGCACTGAAAGAGGGGATGAAGCGCGGCCTGTTAAATCGCAGGCATAAAAAAACCCTGAATCTTGCGATTCAGGGTTTTCGGTATTTGGTGCCCAGAGACGGAATCGAACCGCCGACACGGGGATTTTCAATCCCCTGCTCTACCGACTGAGCTATCTGGGCAACGGGGCGCATTAAAAGGGTTTTTCGGATTTACGTCAACGACTTTTTTAAAATTTCTTAAATTAATTCCGTCGCTTACGATCCGACCCCCGATTTTGCGGGGTTTACTCTGCGGGCGGAACGTAGCCTTCGGCCTTGGCGTATTCCTCACCGGAGAAGTACTTGTCCATTTCGCCCTGAAGATATTTGCGATCTTCGGCGTTCATCATGTTCAGACGTTTTTCGTTGATCAGCAGGGTCTGGTGTTTTTGCCAGTCCGCCCAGGCCTTGGCCGAGACGTGGTCAAAAATATCCTGACCTTTTGCGCCCGGGAAAGGAGCACGTTCCAGCGCGGGCAATTCTTCTTTGTACTTACGGCACATGATAGTGCGGGTCATGGCGACTCTCCTGCATTCAAGACGGCGGCCGCGCGTTCGAGCAAGGTTTTGACCGGGGCGGCGAGGCCCAGGCGCGGCGGGGTGGCGAGGTTATACCAGAGCCAGTCGGCCTCGGCCACGTGATGGGCGGCCTCCTGCACCTGAACCAGCCAGGGTTCGATGGACAGCTGGAAATGGCTGAACGTATGGACAAGGCTCGGCAGCGCCTGCTGCTCGCCCATGGTCAGCGAGTGCTGATCGGCGAGATGTTGCAGGTCGTCGAGGTCATCGAGTTCCGGCAGGCTCCACAAACCGCCCCACAAACCCGTTGAGGGACGACGGTAAAGCAGAATTGCCCCTTCGCCGTTCGCCAGCATCGGCATCAGCGTGCGCTTTTGCGGGATGGCTTTGCGCGGCTTGGGAATCGGGTAGCGGGTTTCCAGGCCGAGCATGTGCGCTTCGCAGCCACGCTCCAGCGGACACAGCAGGCAGCTCGGCTTGCTGCGGGTGCAGAGTGTTGCGCCAAGATCCATCATCGCCTGGGTATAGGCGTTGACCCGATCGTGCGGCGTAAAGCGCTCAGCGTTGGCCCAAAGCTGTTTGGCGACCTTCGGCTCGCCGGGATAGCCCTCTTGCGCAGTAAAGCGCGCCAGCACGCGTTTGACGTTGCCGTCGAGGATCGGCGCACGCAGGCCCATGCTGATACTGGCGATGGCGCCGGCAGTGGACAGACCAATGCCCGGCAGATCCGTAAGCTTTTCGACGTCACGCGGAAATTCGCCGCCGTACTGGCTGACAACGATCTTCGCGGTCTTCTGCAAATTGCGCGCGCGGGTGTAGTAACCGAGCCCGGTCCACAGATGCAGCACTTCGTCTTCGGGCGCTTCGGCCAGTGCTTCAACCGTCGGCAGCGCGGCCATGAAACGGTCGAAATAGTTGAGCACGGTGCTGACCTGGGTCTGCTGCAACATGATCTCCGACACCCACACCCGATACGGGTTGATGTTTTGCTGCCAAGGCAAATCGTGGCGGCCGTGGCGGTCGAACCACTCCCGCACCGCCGTGGAAAATTGCTCCGCTCTCATCGCTTGAACAGCCCCTTCAATGCGTTTTTCAGTTCCGGGCTGACCTTGTCACCGAGTTTCTCGTCGATCTTTTCACTGAGTTTGTCGCCAGCGAGTTTGGTCGCGACCTGACCGAGGCGATCGTTGTCGACGCGGCAGGCCTTGGCGCCCAGTTCCAGCGGGCCGCGGCAGCGCAGCGGCCACTCGATACCGACGAATTTTTCGCCGACCTGACAGGCCGGATCCGGCATGGCGCTGGTGTCGCCTTCGACGATGATGCCGACGCGGTAATCCATGCCGAGCACACGCAGGTCGATGTCGCCGTCACCGTTGACGGTCATGCCGGGGATACGCACCTTCAGATCCGGGTTGCTGGCAATGCCATTGCGGAAGGTCAGGTTGCCTTTCAGCTCCTGGAACGGTGTGTCCTTGCCGCGTGGCTCGCCGCTGAGGGTTTTGCGGTTGAGCGTGGCGATGCCTTTGCACAGTTGCTGCTCAAGGTTGGCGTTGAGCAGCACGCCGTTGTTGATCACGAAGTTGGCGTTGCCGTTAAGCGTATCGATCAGTGCCTGCTGGCTGTTACCGCTGCCGGTGACGTTGCTGGTGAGGGTTACCAGACCTTTGACCGGCGGGTTCTTGCCTTGGCTTTCGAGGATTTTTTCTACGGGGACGCGGTTGAGTCTGGTCTGCAGGTTCAGCACTGGCGCGCTCGGGCGCACATCAAGTGTGCCGTTGGCTGCGAAGCCGCCGTTGTACAGCTCGCCGCTCAGGTTGGTCAGGGTCAGCAGGCCGCCCTGGCCGGTGGCTTTCAGTGCGGCGTTCTGGATCGGCAATTTGTCGAGGGTCAGCAGGCCGAAGCTCAGATCGGCATCGACGTCGAGTTTGGCCAGGCGCTCAACCGGCAGCAGGCGCTCGGTACTCCAGGCGGTTTTGCTCGGTTTGTCCGGCAGCGGCGTGGAACCCGCGCCGGCCATCGCATCGGCTTCGGTGCTGGCGACTTCGGCCTGACGCGTTTGCGTGGCGCTGGTGGCTTTTTCCGATTTTGGCGGCAGGTAACGATCAGCGTTGAACGTGTCAGCCTTGAGCACAGCGCGCAGCGACTGCTTGGCGAAGTCTTCGACGGCGATGCGGCCGCTGAAGCTGCTGTCGTCGAGTTTCAGGTTGATGTTATCGAAAGCGACGCTGGTTGGCGTGGCGGCCACTCGGCTGACCAGTTCGACTTTGCTCAGGCTGCCTTCGGCCATGGCCGGGAGTTTCTGACCGATGCTGTCGACGAACTTCGCCAGATCGAACTGGGCGATGGAGAGGCCGCCGGTGATCTGCGGGGTCTTGTCGAGGTCGTTGGCTTTCAGCTCGCCCAAGGCGCGCAACTGGTTTGCAGAGATCTTGATACCGGTCCATTCGGCGACGTTCGCGGCTTTGTCCAGCGATATCTGGCCCTGAGCTGCGAACGTCATGGTCTTGCCTTGCAACGGATCGCCAGCCAGTTCACCGGAGAGCTTCATATCCTCGAACTTGTAGCGTTGCAGGGCGCGCTCGATGCGCAACTCGCCGGTGAGTTCTGTGCGCACGCGTAGAACCGGTTGGTTGGTGCCGAGGAACGCGGTGGCTTTCACCGGGATATTGGTCGAATCGTGCACCGGTCCGGTGCTCAACTGGATGCTCTCGGCGCTGAACTGCTTGCCGGTCTTCTCGTCGTTGTACTCAACGCGCGCGTTGTTGACGGTCAGGCTGTCGATGTCGAGGCGGATCGGCTGCGGCGGCTTTTCCACCGCAACAGGTGCTTCGCTGGCCGATTGGCCCGGCGTAGCGGCTGGCGGCGTTGCGCCGGCGGGGGCGGGGACCTTGCCGATGTCTTCCCAGTTGCCGTGGCCGTCCTTGTCGCGATTGAGGCGCAGGTTCAGGCCTTCGACGCGCACGTCGCTCATTTGCACTTCGCGGCGCAGCAGCGGCAGCACACGCACGGACAGGCCGAGCATCTGCAAATCGGCAAACGGTTCGGCAGGTTTGACCAGGGTGGCGACGCTGGCCTCGTGCAGTTCCAGGCCGAGCCAGGGGAACAGGCTCCAGCCGATATCGCCATTGAGCGTCAGCTCGATGTGGGCCTTGTCGCGGGCTATCTGGCGGATCTCGTCTTTGTAATCGTTGGGATCGAAGAGGTGGGTCAGGGCAAAACCTGCCGCCACAATGATCAGCAACAGCCCGAGAAGTACCAGACCCAGGATTTTGCCGAACGCTTTCATGGGCGAGTCCTTGTAGTTAGTCGAATTCGTTATTTAGCCGGGGAGTATAGCGCTGCAACTACCCGGTTCGCTGTGACGTCATGTTGCCAGGACCTCCAGCGGCACCTGCAACTTCGCGGCGAGTGCCTGAGCCTCAACATGTCCATCAGGCGCCAGCAGGCGCAGTTCCGCCCCCGCTTGCGACGCCATTTTCTGCGCTTGGTTCACCAGCCGTTCGGCAACGCCACGGCGACGGGTAACTTTTCGTACGCATAAATGGGACAAGTACCAGACGCCTTGATGCCTTTGCAGGCGACCGGCACCGAGCAAGCGGTCGTTGAAGCGCCCGGCAATGAAAGTCCCGTCGGCGAGGACGCTGTCGATCAGGCTGGTCTCCCCGCAAAACGGTGCGAACAGCCATTCTGGCGCATCGCGATAGATCTTCTGCAGATCCTGTTGATCCTGATAACTGGCGTCTTTCAAGGCTTGAACAACGATCGGCATGGCGTTTTCCTGGGTGGTACGAGAACAGATGACATAAAAAAGGTGATATCAGTTTGGTTTTTCTGTCACGTGCAAATGGTAACCTTCGCCCGTTCGTCAGTCCTTCTGCGACTTAACGTCGCGCCTTCAAGGAGCTTCACCCAAAAAAACGGTCATGCCTGCGTGCATAAAGGCCGGGGGTGAACAGTGGCTGGCGAACCATACTAATAATTGGGGGATACACAATGAGCACGAGCATCACGGCGGACGGCCTCAACGCCGATCAGCCCGCGTTCCTGTCCAAGGAACGCATCATCGCCAAGCCCGGTTTCAACCGTTGGCTGGTGCCACCGGCCGCTCTGGCCATCCACCTGTGCATCGGCATGGCCTACGGCTTCTCGGTGTTCTGGTTGCCGCTGTCCAAGGCGCTGGGCGTTACTGCTCCGGTGGCTTGCGCACCGGACATGAGCTTCATCGCACAAGTGTTCTCGTCGCAATGTGATTGGCCGATCTCGATGCTCGGCTGGATCTACACGCTGTTCTTCATCTTCCTCGGCTGCTCGGCAGCGATCTGGGGTGGCTGGCTGGAGCACGCAGGTCCGCGCAAGGCCGGTGTGGTATCGGCACTGTGCTGGTGCGGCGGTCTGCTGATTTCGGCGCTGGGTATTTATACCCACCAGATCTGGCTGATGTGGATCGGCTCCGGCGTGATCGGTGGTATTGGTCTCGGCTTGGGCTATATCTCGCCGGTCTCGACCCTGATCAAGTGGTTCCCGGACAAGCGCGGCATGGCGACCGGCATGGCAATCATGGGCTTCGGTGGCGGCGCGATGGTCGGTGCACCGCTGGCAACCGCACTGATGAGCCACTTCGGCTCGGCGCAAGGTGTCGGCGTCTGGCAGAGCTTCGTGGCCATGGCGGCGATTTACTTTGTGTTCATGATCGGCGGCGCTTTGGCTTACCGCGTTCCGCCAACTGGCTGGAAACCTGAAGGCTGGACCGCTCCGGCGAAGAAAGCTGCGAACGCAATGATCACCAACCGCCACGTGCATGTGAATGTGGCGTGGAAAACCCCGCAATTCCGTCTGGTCTGGCTGGTGCTGTGCCTGAACGTATCTGCCGGTATCGGCATCCTCGGCATGGCTTCGCCGCTGCTGCAGGAAGTGTTCGGCGGCAAGTTGCTGGGTGTTGATGTGCCGTTCGGTCAACTGGACGCCGGGCAACTGGCTTCGATTGCCGCGATCGCTGCCGGTTTCACCGGTCTGCTGAGCCTGTTCAACATCGGTGGTCGTTTCTTCTGGGCCTCGTTCTCGGACTACCTGGGCCGCAAAAACACCTACTTCGTGTTCTTCGCCCTGGGTTTTGCCCTGTACGCGCTGATTCCGAACATGGGTCATTTGGGCAACGTTGCGCTGTTCGTAGCGGCGTTCTGCATCATTCTGTCGATGTACGGCGGCGGTTTCGCCACGGTTCCGGCGTATCTGGCCGACCTGTTCGGTACGCAGATGGTTGGCGCGATCCACGGTCGTCTGCTGACTGCCTGGGCTGCCGCTGGCGTGCTGGGTCCGGTATTGGTGAACTACCTGCGTGAATATCAGTTGAGCATTGGCGTTGAACGCGCCGCCGCTTACGACATCACCTTGTACATCCTCGCCGGTCTGCTGGTGCTGGGTTTCCTGTGCAACCTGTTGGTGCGTCCGGTGGCCGACAAGTACTTCATGACCGACGCTGAGCTGGCCGCCGAACAGGCGCTGGGCCACGACAAAGGTGCTGATGCCAGCACGGTTCTGGAGTGGAAAGCCGCGCCGGGCAGCAAGCCTTTGGCAATCGCTGCGTGGTTGGCTGTGGGTATTCCGTTGGCGTGGGGTGTGTGGGTAACCCTGCAGAAGACGGCGGTACTGTTTCACTAAGGTGTTAGCTGAATAAACACCGAACCTGTGGGAGCGAGCCTGCTCGCGAAGACGGAGTGTCAGTCAACTTAATTGTTGGCTGACCCACCGCATTCGCGAGCAGGCTCGCTCCCACATTTGTTTTTGCGCTGCCTGTAATGGCTTGTATGGACATGTCTACCCGCGACAGCCGGGCATTCTATCCGTCAGCCATCTCACCTCTCGTGTTTCTGTTTGCTTCCTGCGTGCCTATAATGGCTGCCTTTTTCGCCCAATGATTTTGCGGAGCTGGTGATGGCCGAACGTAAGGCTTCTGTCGAGCGCGACACTCTGGAAACCCAGATCAAAGCCTCGATCAACCTTGATGGCACCGGAAAGGCCCGATTCGATATCGGTGTTCCTTTTCTTGAGCACATGCTGGATCAGATCGCCCGTCACGGGTTGATCGACCTGGATATTGAATGCAAGGGCGATCTGCATATCGACGACCACCATACGGTGGAAGACGTCGGTATCACCCTCGGCCAGGCATTTGCCAAAGCCATCGGCGATAAAAAAGGCATTCGTCGCTACGGCCACGCCTATGTGCCGCTCGATGAAGCGCTGTCGCGCGTGGTGATCGACTTCTCCGGTCGTCCAGGCCTGCAGATGCACGTGCCGTACACCCGCGCCACCGTCGGCGGCTTCGACGTTGACCTGTTCCAGGAATTCTTCCAGGGCTTCGTCAATCACGCACTGGTCAGCCTGCACATCGACAACCTGCGCGGCACCAATACCCACCACCAGATCGAAACCGTGTTCAAGGCTTTCGGCCGCGCGCTGCGCATGGCCGTCGAGCTGGACGAGCGCATGGCCGGGCAGATGCCATCGACCAAAGGCGTTCTGTAATGCAGACGGTTGCAGTTATCGATTACGGCATGGGCAACCTGCACTCGGTGGCCAAGGCCCTTGAGCACGTCGGCGCCGGTAAAGTGCTGATCACCAGCGATGCGGACGTGATTCGTGAAGCTGACCGCGTGGTGTTCCCCGGTGTTGGCGCGATTCGCGACTGCATGGCGGAGATCCGTCGCCTCGGCTTCGACTCGCTGGTGCGCGAAGTCAGTCAGGATCGTCCGTTCCTCGGCATCTGTGTCGGCATGCAAGCGTTGCTCGACAGCAGCGAAGAGAACGACGGCGTCGACTGCATCGGCCTGTTTCCGGGTGCAGTGAAGTTCTTCGGCAAAGACCTGCATGAAGACGGCGAGCACCTGAAAGTCCCGCACATGGGCTGGAACGAAGTGAAGCAGAAGGTCAGCCACCCACTGTGGCATGACATCCCGGACATGGCGCGTTTTTACTTCGTGCACAGCTACTACATCGCCGCCGCCAATGCGCGGCAAGTGGTGGGTGGCGGTCATTACGGCGTCGATTTCGCTGCGGCGCTGGCCGATGGCTCGCGTTTCGCCGTGCAGTTCCACCCGGAGAAGAGCCATACCCATGGCCTGCAATTGCTGCAGAACTTCGCCGCGTGGGACGGTCGCTGGTAAATGGCTGCCAAGAAAACCAAACCGCCGATTCTGACCCTCACTCCCGAACAGGAGAACGAGGCCAATCGCAAGATTCAGCGGTTCATGGAAGACCGTTTCGAACTGGACCTCGGTTCGTTCGAAGCGGCGGAAATTCTTGAGCTGTTTACCCGCGAAATTGCTCCGCACTATTACAACAGGGCGATTTTCGATGTGCAGACCCACCTCAAAGAGCGGTTTGAAAGCATCGAAAGCGACCTGTGGGCGCTCGAGAAAAACTGATTTCCGAGCCAAGCTGAACATTCAAATTTGAAGGTTTGCCAGATGCTGATTATTCCCGCTATCGATCTCAAAGACGGTGCCTGCGTACGTCTGCGCCAGGGCCGCATGGAAGATTCCACAGTGTTCTCCGATGACCCGGTGAGCATGGCTGCCAAGTGGGTGGAGGGCGGTTGCCGCCGTCTGCATCTGGTCGATCTGAACGGCGCTTTCGAGGGTCAGCCAGTCAACGGCGAAGTGGTTACCGCGATCGCCAAGCGTTACCCGACTCTGCCGATCCAGATCGGTGGCGGCATCCGTTCGCTGGAAACCATCGAGCACTACGTCAAGGCTGGCGTCAGTTACGTGATCATCGGCACCAAAGCCGTTAAAGATCCTGCATTCGTCGCTGAAGCCTGCCGTGCGTTCCCGGGCAAGATCATCGTCGGTCTGGATGCCAAAGACGGTTTTGTTGCGACCGATGGCTGGGCGGAAATCAGCACCGTGCAGGTCATCGACCTGGCCAAGCAGTTTGAAGCCGACGGCGTCTCCTCGATCGTTTATACCGACATCGCCAAAGACGGCATGATGCAGGGCTGCAACGTGCCGTTCACCGCTGCGCTGGCTGCCGCTACCAAGATCCCGGTGATCGCCTCCGGCGGCATCCACAATCTGGGTGACATCAAATCGCTGCTCGACGCCAAGGCGCCGGGCATCATCGGCGCCATCACCGGCCGGGCGATTTATGAAGGCACCCTCGACGTCGCCGAAGCGCAAGCTTTCTGCGATTCGTACAAAGGCTGAGGACTGACCATGGCTCTGGCCAAACGCATCATCCCTTGCCTGGACGTGGACAACGGCCGGGTCGTCAAAGGTGTGAAGTTCGAGAACATCCGCGACGCCGGTGACCCGGTGGAAATCGCCCGTCGCTACGACGAGCAGGGCGCCGACGAGATTACTTTTCTCGACATCACCGCCAGCGTCGATGGCCGCGACACCACGCTGCATACCGTCGAACGCATGGCCAGTCAGGTGTTCATTCCGCTGACCGTCGGCGGTGGTGTGCGTACCGTGCAGGACATTCGCAATCTGCTCAATGCCGGTGCGGACAAGGTATCGATCAACACCGCTGCCGTGTTCAATCCGGAGTTCGTTGGTGAAGCGGCGCAGCATTTCGGTTCGCAGTGCATCGTTGTCGCCATCGACGCCAAAAAGGTTTCTGGCCCGGGCGAAACCCCGCGCTGGGAAATCTTCACCCACGGCGGGCGCAAGCCAACCGGCCTCGACGCGGTCGAGTGGGCGAAGAAAATGGAAGGCCTCGGTGCCGGCGAAATCCTGCTGACCAGCATGGATCAGGACGGCATGAAAAACGGCTTCGACCTCGGCGTCACCCGCGCGATCAGCGATGCGCTGGGCATTCCAGTGATCGCTTCCGGCGGTGTCGGCAACTTGCAGCATCTGGCCGACGGCATTCTCGAAGGTCACGCCAGTGCGGTACTGGCGGCGAGTATTTTCCACTTCGGCGAATACACCGTGCAGGAAGCCAAGGCCTACATGGCCAAACGCGGCATTGTCATGCGCTAATCCGCCGAGTCTGTGTACTACCGGGCGGAACCCCATCGGGGGCACACCGCCCGGCTTGTTGACGCACGACGGCTCAAGGTGTTTGCAGTATCTCTGTACGCACAGCCGAAGTATTGAAATCGCGATCCATGGTGTAGCTGCACAGCGTCAGTGGCAGGGCATCGTTGGGTACCAGAAAGCTGTCGTCGATCTTGCTGTAGCTTCTGGAATCAATGGCTGCACAGTCCGTTGAGTTCACAGCCCCAACGTATATCCGCGTCCAGATATTGCTATCTGTCGTTTCACGGTATTCGATCAACAGATCCTCAGTGCCAGGTTTGATGTGCGGGGCTGGTTCAGGCAGTCGAATTCCGCCCGGATTGACCAGGCGTGCCGGCAGAATTTGCGCGTTGCGCAATTTCCCCTCGATAAGTTTCTGATGGACTGAGTCGACGCCCATCAGGCACAGATAATACAAACCCGCTTCGTTGCCGATCGTTTCATTAACCAGGCCGGCACTGATATTAATCGCGTCGCTGTAGTGTTCAGGCAAGTAACAGGCATATGCGTCACGCACCGTTTTAAATCGAAAGAAATCAGTGCTCATTGAAAACCTGATGTCCCAGTCTGGCCCCTTTTCATGGCCTTTATCCGGTGTTTTATAAAGACTAATGTCTGCATTGGTTCTGGCTCTGAAGTTGAAGTCGGGCTTTAACGTACAGGCCGGTGCATCCCTGTTGAAGTGACCCTCTGAGAAGCAGGGCATGAGGTAATCGATCGGAAAACTTTGACTGGCCTGGTCAGGCAATAAGGATTGACGGGGAGGGTTTGCACAAAGTCCATGCCAGAAGCACAAATCGTCTGCCGTGATGCCGTAGGTGGTTCCCGATATCACACCGGTGACTTCCCGTGTTGCGATGTCCATGACCGGGGAGCCGGACGAGCCCGGTTCGATGCCTTTGCAATCCTGCTTCTGATAATCGGTATGGACGGTCAGGTACTTGATCAGCGTGGTGTTTGCCGGCTCTTGTGTGCAGGACGAAAGCCTGAGGCCCGGGGCGCTCAAGGGTGCGCCGATGACATTGACCGGCCCGGGTTTTTCAGGCGCGTTGCGTCCCAGCTTGAGTGGATTGATGCCGTCGTCGATCACCGCTTGCAGCGAAGTGTTCAATTCCATGACCGCGACATCGGTGCCGGCGAGGCTTGCCCACTTGACCTGTTGAATGTCGTAAAGCCTGGCATCGAGCAGAGTGTCTTGAAAATAGTTGAATTGCATTTGGCCCTGATAGGCCATATCAGCGGCTGTTCCAATCCAGATTGAGGCGCAATGTCCGTTGGTCAGGATATACGCCGGGCCGTTCGAGTTATTGTCAGAGTCGCGGGTGTCGATAAGAAAAGCGGTGCAATAGCGACGGTCTCCTTTGATGATCTGCCCAACGCCATTTAAATGATTGTTCTGGCCGTCAGCATTATTCAAAATAACAGGCTCCGCGGCTTCCGGAAAACTGTATGCGCAAGACGTCAGCGTGAATGTAATTGTTAGCAGTGCGAGAGTTGTTGTCAGTTTTGATTTGTAATTCATGACCGATCCTTGGTCTAGACTGAAAGTTATGTTGATTGTTATTGAAACTTTAATTTAATTCGTTTTTTTGGTGTTGTTGGCGCTGTAGCAAAATGTGAGTTGCAGGCTCTTCAAAACTGGCTTTATTGGTTGAAAAACAACTGAAAAAATCGTCCTGCTGACGCTTGTCACTCGACTGCAGTGCATTGACTCCGTACAGGCCAGTGGACAGCATGGCGCACCCAAGGCACTCTTGGGCACGCCATGGATTTCGGTAGCCCGACATGATCAAACGCCTGCTTCTCGTTCTCGCCAGCGCCTCGATGTTGCTCATCAACACGGCCCGGGCCGAAAACAGTCCCGACACCGATCTGGTGCTCCTCACCGAAAACTTTCCGCCGTACAACATGGCGAAAGATGGCAAGAACTTCGCCAAAGGCGAGAACATCAATGGCATCGCCGCCGACATTGTGCGCGAGATGTTCAAGCGTGCCGGCGTCACCTATAGCCTGACCCTGCGTTTTCCATGGGAGCGTGTCTATAAACTCGCACTGGAAAATCCCGGTTATGGCGCCTTTGTGATGGCGCGCCTGCCGGACCGTGAAAAACTCTTCAAATGGGTGGGTCCCATTGGTCCTGATGACTGGATCATGCTGGCCAAGGCTGACAGCAAGATCACCCTTGAAACCCTCAACGATGCGCGCAAGTACAAGGTCGGCGCCTACAAGGGCGATGCGATTGCCGAGACATTGGCCAAACAAGGCCTGAAGCCGATCGTGGTGCTACGCGATCAGGACAACGCGAAGAAACTGGTCAATGGCCAGATCGACCTCTGGGCCACCGGTGATCCCGCCGGGCGCTATCTGGCACGGCAGGACGGTGTCAGCGGTCTCAAGACCGTGCTGCGCTTCAACAGCGCAGAACTCTATCTGGCGCTGAACAAGGATGTCTCCGACGACGTCGTCGCCAAGCTTCAGGCGGCGCTGGATCAATTGCGCAAAGAAGGCGTGGTTGACGAGATCATGGGACGGTATCTGTAACGCCGGCTGTTTCCTGCTCGGGCAGCGCGGGAGTGAGTGTCTGCTCCGGCTCAGGGATGTCTACGGTTGTTTCGGAATCGACCGGCTGCACGGCAGGGACCACGATGGGCACCTGTGCTGCGTACTGGCTGATGTGCAAGCTGCTGCCGTCGGTGTAGCTGAAACTGTTTGCCACCGGTGTTCCGTCCGTGCGTAGCAGCCTGTAGTCACTTTGAATCAGATAAGCCGCCACGGACCTGTTGCCGTCCACCACTGCGACGACTTCAATGGCCGCCGTGTTGAGCCATTCGTTCGAATATATTTCACATTGCGTGAAATCGTGCCCCAGCCTTGCCGAAAACAGGAAGGGGGCGCGCACATTGGTTTGCCATTGAGCGCCAAACGCTATTGAAGTGCTGTGGGTGAATGCTCGCAGACTGTCGGTTCTCTGCTCGCGGTGCGCGGTCCAGCGAAATGTCTGGCTCGTGCTTTCGGTGTTGTGAGCATGACCGATGAGCACGTATTGGTCCGTGCGTTCCAGCTTGTAGACCGGTGAATTGCGCAGTTGCGCAAGGGGGGCCAGCAGCGGGTCTTTCACTGTGAACCAAGGCAGGCTGGCCGTGTAGGTCGGCTGCTGCGTCGCGCTCAGCGCAGTCGGTGCTTCCCCGCAAAGCACGGGTGCCGCAGGCCGCGGATTGATCTGAAGCGGAATCTGCAGGCGCAGCGAGTGGACCGGAAAGTTCGCCGGTTTCGTATAGCCATTGAATCCGGCGAAAGTGCCAGGCGCCAGATGAATTTCACCCGATGCTGCGGCTGGCGGCACCGCGCTCCAGACGCTGATGCTTTGTCGTGCGCCGCTGCCCTTGTCGTTCCACAGCGGATCGCTGTTGCTGGAAGCCGTCACCAGATCGGCGCGAACACAGCGAATCGAGTTAAGCGAGGGCTTTTCGTGACTGTTGGAGCATACCGATCCCAGTGCTACGTAACCGTCGGGAGGAACAGGTCGCCAGATAGCGCCATCCCTTTTCGATCCCGAACCGGAATCCCGCCAGATCAATTCAAAATCATTGGGTCTGCACAAGGCCTTGCCTTTGGCAGGATCGATACTGGGCGTCGCCGATTCGCAGACCACGGCCACCACTTTCTTGCCATTGATGTCGCCCAGGGCTGGCGCCACCACATCGCCCAGCGGAAAGTAACCGGGCAGTAAATCGGGGGCAGGGGTAGGGCGCCAGAATGCAGCAGGCTTCGCTCGCGAGCCCTCGGTGTCCCACATGCGCAGAAATTCGGTAGTGAAGTTGATCAGCAGGTTGTCGAGCCTGATCGGTTCTATTTGCCTGGCCGGCAATTGGGCATTGTCAGTTGTGGTCATAGTCAGTCCTGATAGTTGAAAAGCGACTCGGGGGAGTCGCGACCTGTTGCAGGTCTCACTATCCAGAAGCCAGCGGTGCTGCTGGCGGTAACTATGTATAGAGCGTTACCGGGTATTACCGATAAACCCCGTCTTTACCGTGACCGGCCATGGCGCGATTGCTGCGCAGGCTGATCATCTGTTTGATGTCGATCCACTCGATGCCCTGAGCCTTCAACTTTGGTAATTCGCGCTCCAGCACTGCCAATGTCTGCGGATATGGATGGCCAATCATCACCGCCGAGCCCTGTTTGCGCGCCAGGTTGATCGCAGTCTGCAACTGCGAGTAGATCGCCGCTTCAGTGCGTTCGTCGTCGAGAAACACATCCCGCGAAACGCTGGCCAGATCGATCTTCTGCGCCTGCTGCGCGGCGACGGTCTGTGCACTGGTGCGGCTGTCGACGAAGAACTTGTGCCGGCGTTGCAACTCGGCCATCAACCACGCCATCGCCAGCGGTTGCGCAGTCATGCGGCTGCCCATGTGGTTATTGATGCCGGCGGTGTACGGAACCATCTTGAACGCGGCGTTCAGGCGTTTTTCCAGTTCTTCGAGCGGCAGCTCCGGGTGCCAGGCGTACGGCCCGGTGGCCGGGTCCATGGGCATGTGCAGGATGACGATTTTGCCGGCGCGATGGGCTTCGCGGGCGAACTCGGTGGCATGCGGCGTATCGGGCATGATCGCCGTGGTCACCGGGCCGGGCAGGGCCAGCACGCGGCGATCCCGGGGCAGGTTCTGCCCCAGGTCGTCGATGATCAGTGTCAGGTAGGCTTTGTGTGGCTTTGGGCTGACGGGCTCTGCGTGAGCAGCACCCGCCAGACAGCACAACAGAACGAAGACGAAACGCAAAGACATCCTCAACGGCCGGATGTGATGCTCAGCCCTTTGAGCAGGCTCAGGGCCTGGGCCAATTGGTAGTCATCATCCTGCGGCATGGCTTTGGGCTTGGCGCCGGAGCCGGTCGGTTTGTCCGCGCCGCCGTTGCCGTTGCCCAAGTGACCTTGCAGGTCGGCTTCCTTGAAGTAATCGCCATCGGCCTCGTTGGTGATCTTCGCCTTGCGCACTTCGATGTCCGGAACGATGCCCTGCGCCTGGATCGAGCGGCCATTCGGCGTGAAGTACAGCGCCGTGGTGATCTTCAGCGCGCGGTCGTTGTTCAGCGGCAGCACGGTTTGTACCGAACCCTTGCCGAAACTGGTGGTGCCCATGACCACGGCGCGCTTCTGATCCTGCAGAGCGCCGGCGACGATTTCCGACGCCGAGGCGCTGCCACCGTTGATCAACACAACCATCGGCACTGCTTCGCTTTCGTCTTTGCCAGTGGCAGAGAAACGCAGCTCAGAGTTGGCGATCCGGCCTTTGGTGTAGACGATCAGGCCCTTGGTGATGAAGTGATCGACCACTTCCACCGCCGCCTGCAACACGCCACCCGGGTTGTTGCGCAGGTCGAGGATGATGCCGTTGAGCTTCTTGCCGTTGTCCTTGCGCAACTTGGCCAGGGCCTTGGAGACCTCTTCGCCGGTCTTGACCTGGAACTGGGTGATGCGGATGTACGCGTAGCCGGTTTCCAGCAGCTGCGCCTTGACGCTCTTCACCTGAATCACCGCGCGCGCCAGGGTCACGTCGAACGGCGTGCCGCCATCGCGTACCAGGGTCAGGGTGATTTTCTGGCCGATCTTGCCGCGCATCTTGTCCACGGCTTCGGTCATGGTCTGGCCGCGAGTCGGCGCACCGTTGATCTTGACGATAAAGTCGCCAGCCTGAATGCCGGCCTTCGACGCTGGGGTGTCATCGATGGGCGAGACGACTTTGATGAAACCGTCTTCGGCGCCGACTTCGATGCCCAGGCCACCGAACTCACCGCTGGTGCTTTCCTGCAATTCGGTGAAGTCTTCAGGGCCCAGGTAGGCCGAGTGCGGATCAAGGTTGCTGAGCATGCCCTTGATCGCGTTTTCCAGCAGGGTCTTGTCGTCCACCGGCTCGACGTAAGCGGCTTTGATCCGGTCCATGACCTCGGCAAAGGTGCGCAACTCTTCCAGCGGCAACGGCGCCTTGGAGGTCGCGGCAGTGCCTGCCGGAGCGACGGCCGGGGCCGGTTGAGCGGCGAACGCCAGAGGCGCGCCGATCACCAGAGCGATCGTCAGGGCCAGCGAGGTAAGGCGGGACAAATGCAGCATGTCGAACGAACTCCTTAATTAGGCGGTGCGCTTATCCTTGCGCACGACACCATTGCGCCGGATCACTCGGGTGACCCTGCTGACGAATTGCGAAATACAGCGCTGGTGTGTCCTGACCGCCACTGTTACCGACAGTGGAGATCGACTCACCGGCTTTTACCACGTCACCGGCAGACTTGAGCAGCGTCTGGTTGTGACCGTAAAGACTCAGAAAACCATTGCCGTGATCAAGGATCACCAGCAGCCCGGCGCCACGCAACCAGTCGGCGAACACCACACGACCACCGTGTACGGCATGCACCTGGCTGCCGGCGGAGGCGCTGATCATCACGCCGTCCCATTTGGTCCGGGCGTCGTCGCCACGGCTTTCACCGAAGCGCGCCAATAGTCGACCATCAACCGGCCAGGGAAGTTTTCCCCGTGTTGCAGCAAAAGCGCCACCAAAGGTCTCGCCGCTGCTGGAGACCAGCGCGCCGGGAGTGGATTTGACCGGTTTTCGTGGGGCGTCGCTGTTTTCAGCCTGCGCCTCACGCAAGCGCTTTTTTTCCGCTTCCTGCTGGGCAATCAGCGCTTTCTGCCGCGCTTCTTCTGCCTCACGAGCCTGGCGGGCCAGGGTTTCTTCAATGGTTTTAAGGACTTTAGACAGGTCTGCCTGATCCTGCTCGCGGGCGGCCAGTTTCTGATCGCGGGCCTTCACGTCATCGTTGAGCTTGGCGAGGACTTGCTGGCGTTCCTTGCGGACATTTTCCAGTTCGTCGCGCTGGGTATCGAGGCTGCTTTTCTGCACCAGCAATTGCGCCTGTTGGGCGGCAATATCTTTTTCGACATTGGCCAGTTGGCGCAGGGTCTCGTTGAAGTTCTTCAACTGTTCCAGGCGGGCCTGGCTCAGGTAATCGTAATAGGTGAGCGTGCGAGCGAATTTCTCGGGATTCTGCTGGTTGAGCAGCAGCTTGAGGTATTCCTGCCGGCCGTTCTGATAGGCCGCACGGGCCTGAATGGCGATCAGTCGCTGCTGTTCAGTGCGCGCGCTCTGGAGTTTTTTTTTCTCTGCATCGAGCCGCTGCAGCTCGGATTCGCTTTTCTGCAGTTCTTTCTGCAGCGCATCGACCTGTTTCTGCAGCTTGCCCAGCTCGGTTTCCGTGCCCTTGAGCTCTTTCTGTACGCCGGACTTTTCTTCCTGGACTTTGCTCAGCAGCTTTTTCAGCTCGGCAATGTCCTGACGCGTGGCGTCCAACTGCTGTTGGGTTTGCGCGCGCTCGTCAGCGAAGGCCGGTTGGAGCAGGCAGGTCAGAGCGAGGGCGATCAGGACGCGGAGCATAGAGGCGGGCGGCACCAGGGTAAGGGACGGCCTAGTATGCCCGCCCGAGGCTGCAAAAAAAACGCCCAATTGGGGCTGTGTGATAACTGGCCTGAAAAACACCACAAACCAATGTAGGAGTGAGCCTGCTCGCGATGGCTTGCTCACATTCAACAGAGTAGTTGACTGTCAGATGGCTATCGCGAGCAGGCTCACTCCTACAGGGTTTTGCGGTGCTTTGGCGATTCGGGTCAGACCAGAATCGAAGTGCCGGTCATTTCCACCGGTTTTTCCAGGCCCAACAGTTTCAGCATGGTTGGCGCCACGTCCGCCAGCACGCCGCCTTCGCGGACTTTCAAATCACGCTTGCCGACATAAATGAACGGCACCGGCTCGGTGGTATGCGCAGTGTGCGCCTGGCCAGTCGACTCATCAGCCATTTGCTCGACGTTGCCGTGGTCAGCCGTGATCAGCGCTTCGCCGCCGACCTTTTCCAGCGCTTCGACAATGCGACCGACGCAGGTGTCGAGGCATTCAACCGCTTTCACCGCCGCATCAAACACGCCGCTGTGACCAACCATGTCGCCGTTGGCGTAGTTGACCACGATCACGTCGTAGCGCTGGTTTTCGATGGCTTCAACGATGCGGTCGGTGACTTCCGGCGCGCTCATTTCCGGCTGCAAGTCGTAAGTAGCGACTTTCGGCGACGGGATCAGGATACGTTCTTCGCCCGGGAACGGTTCTTCACGACCGCCGGAGAAGAAGAAGGTCACGTGCGCGTACTTCTCGGTTTCAGCGATGCGCAGCTGGGTTTTGCCGTTCTTCGCCAGATAGTCGCCCAGCACGTTTTCCAGGCTGCCGGGAGCGAATGCCGACGGTGCCGGAATGCTGGCCGCGTATTGGGTCAGCATGACAAAACCGGCCAGTTTCGGCTGGCGTGCGCGTTCGAAATCCTTGAAGTCGTCTTCGACGAACACGCGAGTCAGCTCGCGGGCACGGTCGGCGCGGAAGTTCATGAACACCACGGCGTCGCCATCTTCAACTTTCACCGGCTCGCCGATGGAGGTGGCTTTGACGAATTCGTCGCTTTCGCCACGCGCGTAAGCAGCGTCCAGACCTTCCTGCGCGGTGGCGGCGTTGAATTCGCTGTTGCCGTCGACGATCAGGTTGTAGGCCTGAGCGACGCGATCCCAGCGGTTGTCACGGTCCATGGCGAAGTAGCGGCCGATGATGCTGGCGATGCGGCCCTTGCCCAGTGCCTGGAAGGTCGCGTCGAGCAGTTCGATCGACGATGCGGCGCTTTTCGGCGGGGTGTCGCGGCCGTCAAGGAAGGCGTGCAGGTAGATTTTTTCAGCGCCGCGCTTGAAGGCCAGCTCGGCCATGGCGATCAAGTGATCCTGGTGGCTGTGCACGCCGCCATCGGAGAGCAGACCCATGAAATGCACGGCCTTGCCGGCGGCCACGGCTTTATCCACGGCGGCGCAGATGGTCGGGTTCTCGAAGAATTCACCGTCGCGGATCGACTTGGTCACGCGCGTGAAGTCCTGATACACCACGCGGCCTGCGCCAAGGTTCATGTGGCCGACTTCAGAGTTGCCCATCTGGCCGTCCGGCAGGCCGACGTCCATGCCGCTGCCCGAGATCAAGCCGTTCGGCACGGTGGCCCACAGGCGATCAAGGACGGGCTTCTTCGCCGCGAAAACGGCGTTGGATTCGGGGCTGTCGCTGTGACCGAAGCCGTCGAGAATCATCAGGACCAAAGGTTTAGGCGTAGTCGTCATGGAATCCACTCGTGGCTAATAAAGAAGAGGGCGATGGAAAAGGGAGTTGGAGTTTAAAGCTAAGTTCCGACCGCGTCACCGCCGGACGGGGTTTGGCCGACCATAGTGGCTGTGTATACTGGCCGACATTTTAACGCCCTGGAACCTCCTTCGATGGTTGCTCACCTGATTGAATTTGCCACTAACCACTACATTCTTGTCGGTATCTTCGTCGTACTGCTGGCTCTGCTGCTGGCGCACACGATGCAGGGCGGCGGTAAAAGCCTGAGCACCGGCGAACTGACTGCGCTGGTCAATAAAGACGCAGGCGTGGTGGTGGACATCCGTCCGGCCAAGGATTTCGCTGCCGGCCACATCGTTGGCGCGATCAACATTCCCCAGGACAAACTCGCTGCGCGCGTCGCCGAGCTGGAAAAACACAAGGCCAAGACCATCATCCTGGTCGACGCTCTGGGCCAGACCGCCGGCACCCACGCCCGCGAACTGATGAAATCCGGCTTCACCGCCGCCAAGCTGTCCGGCGGGATTTCCAGCTGGAAAGGCGACAACCTGCCGTTGGTGAAGTGATATGAGCGACGTCATCGTCTACTCCAGCGACTACTGCCCTTATTGCTCCCGAGCCAAGTATTTGCTCGAGAACAAAGGCGTGGCCTTCAAAGAGATCAAGGTCGATGGCAAGCCGCAGGTGCGCGCCGAAATGGCCCAGAAAGCCGGACGCACGTCCGTTCCGCAGATATGGATCGGCAGCAAGCACATCGGCGGTTGTGATGATTTGTATGCCCTGGAGCGCGCCGGCAAGCTCGACGCGCTGCTCAAGGCCTGAACGGCTGCACCCACGTACAGCACTCCCTAAAAGACCCAAGATCGATAAGGATCTGAGATGACTGACCAACAGAACACTGCAGCCAGCGAAGAAGAAACCGCACCGCAATTCTCCTTGCAGCGCATCTATGTACGCGACCTGTCCTTCGAAGCCCCGAAAAGCCCGGCGATCTTCCGCCAGCAGTGGGATCCGGCGGTCGGTCTGGATCTGAACACTCGTCAGAAAGCGCTGGAAGGTGATTTCTACGAAGTCGTGCTGACCCTGTCCGTCACCGTGAAAAACGGTGAAGAAGTTGCCTTCATCGCTGAAGTGCAACAGGCCGGTATCTTCCTGATCAAGAACCTCGACGCGGCTTCGATGAGCCACACCCTGGGTGCGTTCTGCCCGAACATCCTGTTCCCGTACGCGCGCGAAACCCTGGACAGCCTGGTGACCCGTGGTTCGTTCCCGGCACTGATGCTGGCCCCGGTGAACTTCGACGCCCTGTACGCGCAAGAATTGCAGCGCATGCAGGAAAGCGGCGAGACGCCAACCGTTCAGTAAGACGGTCTAGCAACACCCCATGTGGGAGCGAGCCTGCTCGTGATAGCGGTCTGTCAGACACATCAAAGTTGACTGACACTCCGTAATCGCGAGCAGGCTCGCTCCCACATTTGTTTTACGGTGTTACTTGAAGTCGTTCTGGCGCCAGGCTTCGTACACAGCGACGGCCACGGTGTTGGACAGGTTCAGGCTGCGGCAGCCTTCGCGCATCGGCAGGCGCAGGCGTTGTTCGGCGGGCAGGGCATCAAGCACGTCGGCCGGCAGACCACGGCTTTCCGGACCAAAGATGAACGCATCACCCGGGACGAACGCGGCATCATGAAACGGCCGCGAACCCTTGGTGGTGAACGCGAACAGCCGTGGGTTGCCCAGGCTTTTCAGGCAACTGGCCAGGTCCGCGTGACGTTGCAGCGTGGCATATTCGTGGTAGTCGAGACCGGCACGGCGCAGGCGCTTGTCGTCCATCTCGAAGCCCAGCGGTTCGATCAAATGCAGGTGGCAGCCGCTGTTGGCGCACAGCCTGATAACGTTGCCGGTATTCGGCGGAATTTCTGGTTGAAAAAGGATGACGTGAAACATGCACGGCTCCGAAGGTAAAGATGAGCGGCATTCTACGCCGCCTGTGGACAACCGTTCGAAACTATTCCCGCGCGTGATCGGTTCGCTGGCGATTGTCGGCGTGATGATCGGTTTGATGATTGGTCGCCTGACCACGCCGGATCCGAGCGTGTTGCAGCAAGTTGAAGTGATCGATGGTGGCCTGGTGGCGTGGTTCAACAACGAGCCCAAGCTGCACGGCGAGATCATCGACGGCACGGTGGCGCTGCTGTTTCAAGCCGAAGGTCCCGCGCAGAAGGGCCAGTTCAAACTCAACGGCAAGGACGTGAACTGGCGTACGCGCAAAAGTGACGGTGGCTTGCTGCTGACGGTGCTGGCGGCGCGGCCGCTACAGGGCGAGTGGACAGGCCGCGAAGTCGAGAACCGCTGGCGGCTGGAGATTCGCTTGCAAACGAACTGATCGAAAACCTGCCGTCTCTCTCCTCCTACGTTTCCTGGCGTTGTTTCTCACTGCACCAGTCTGTCTTTCCTATCTCCTTCAACACTGGCGCACGCTATCGTGCGCTGCTCTTTTAAGCCGGCAGGATGCCGATACTTTCGTCCCTCAGGCGAATGCCAAGGGCAACTTTTTCAAGGATGAAAAAACATGCCAGGAAAACCACCGCGCGGTGGCAGTACTCACGTGGATGTTTCCACCCACTCGAATCGACCTGTGGATGTGGACACTTCGCTCCCCGGTTCCTCCGGCCGCAGAAGCGTTGACTCAGGGGGTACTCCCGACAATCCGCAGTCACGAGCCGGCGCTACGGACATTGATGTCATCCATCCGGCTCCGGCCGTCGTCGTTCACATGATTCCCGCTGAAACGCGTCTGCCAGCATCTCAGCCGTCCCTGGACCATTACGTAGTCAATGCCCGGGCGATACTTCCAGAAGTCAACAGTGAAGGTTTAAGGGTTTTTAACAAGCGAACATACGCTGACGTGGCCAGTGGCGACCTTGTTCTTGTCGCCGTGGATCCGCAAACGGGATTGCATCGAGCCCGACGCACAAGCGAATTGCTTTTAGGCCCGGTAATGCTGCGCGATGGCGACAGCGGTCTGTGGTACCCGCGTGAGGTCGTTGAGCCAGCCACTCGAGCGCAGATCAAACAGTATTTTCCGGAATCGACCGATCAACACGCAGATGACTTTATCGCTCGGTTCAGTGACAAGGATGTGGCAGATGTGGAACTCAAGCGTATTCAGCTCGGGCTTCCTCAGCTGGGCAGCGAACACGTCAGCATCCCGAACCACCAAAATCACGTACACGAGTCCCATGAGATATCTGAGGCGTTTGCCATGTGGAGCAGGCTACGCCAGTTGTACAAGTGGCAAGGTGAGCCAGATCAGCGGGTCTATAGCGATGGGCGGCTATCGGGCTTCAAGCTGGATATCAATCTCACGCTATGGCCAGTCGATAAGTTGCTTTCATTGAAGTTCAACTCAGTCGTTTCTCTTACGTTAAGAGGTCATGCACCGCTGAACCCTGAGGTGTTTTTTGCGCAGTTTCCAAACATTGAAAGTCTGACGGTAACAAGCCAGTTAATCACCAGAAGATCCTTCGGCGCCTCTATATATGAGCGTGCTTACTCAAGATTCAATATGAATTCGCGCTTCACCGAGCAATTAGTGAAGCTCCCCCGTTTACGAGAGTTGAACCTGCAGGATTGTGATTTACAGGATGATGTTTCGGTGAGGGGCATGACCAGACTGCAGGTGTTGAGGCTTGGTAAAATACAGGCGGCAAGGCTGAGTCATTATCCCGACGACTTGCGCGCCCAGTTATCTGTTCAACACCAGAGCATTTTTTTGCTAACGGATCCTGATATTTCCGGGATGACCGAGTTGCGTGTGCTGGATCTGACAGGCGCCGGAATACACCGAATCCCTTTCGGGCTCGATGCCGACAACGGGCCGTCAAGACTGGAGGTTTTGAGACTGGGCAACAATGCGCTTTCTGTCGCACCTTCACTCAAAGGAATGACTACGTTGCAGGAGCTGGATCTTTCCAACATGGGGTTGAATAGATTTCCGGAGGGCATAACCCACGAGATTCCCGGGAAAGTGTTGAACCTTGCGAACAATCGCATTACCTCGATCCCGGAGTCCGTTGAACTCAGAGCAGGCTTCAATCTCATCGGCAATCCAATAGCGGATCCGGCCTCACTCCGGCGGCTGATACACGCACGGATAAAAACCGACGCCGATATTTGGCTGGGAGCGGAAAGTAATGATTCGTCGGCAAGTCTTTGGTTGCAGCATGTGCCGGTAGGAGAAGTGCCTAAAAAACTGGAACTCTGGGACAGCGTTGGCGATCTTTCGAGCAGGCTCCGCAAACTGAGCCGCACGCCTGAGTTTCACGTTGAGTATCCGCTTCTGCAGCGGCGGGTCTGGTGGTTTCTCGAGGTCTACGTCAAAGCTGACGCCGGCGAAAAGGCACGGCTGACGGATATTCTGATCAATGAACCCAGTCCTGGGAAAATGCTGGACCGACTTGAAGCAGAGATACGGGAATATGACTCGGGGCGGCAAAACCAGCCCCTGCATCATTTACCCAAGCGTCCGAAGCTTGATTGACGCCGGGCTGAACGCCTCGGCGTTTGGTATAAAAGCGGGAATCCCTGACCTGCCTGTATCAGGGTTCCCAAAACGGGCGGACTTCGCTGCGAGCGTCGGTCCGGTGTAAAGAGGGAACCCCCGGCCTGCCTGTACCAAGGATCCCAAAAGGGTGGGCGCATCGCGTGGCGATCTGCGCCCGGTGTAAAGAGGGGAATCCCCGGCCTGCCTGTACCAAGGTCCCCGAAACGGGTGGTGAAACGAATCACCTGCAAGAGGTATTGCAGGGGGCGTGCCAGGTTTTAATCTACTGAAACAAAAAATCTGATCAGAAACACGAAAGCCCCGGAATTCGGGGCTTTCGTGTATTTGAAAAATTAATTATTCGGTGTTTTCGGAAGCGAACGTGGGGATTCGACTGTGCGCAATCGCGGGTCATCGTGCATTGATGCGGTGCACGGTTGCCCTAAAAGCTTCGCGAGCAGGTTCGCTCCCACCGTTGGAATGCAATTCCCTGTGGGAGCGAGCCTGCTCGCGAATGGATGTCACGGTCAGCGAAGATTCAAAGGCTGATCAGCCCTCATCCCCCTCATCATCATCCGCACCATCAACCTTCATCCCCAGTTCCTTGATCTTGCGCGTCAGGGTATTACGCCCCCAACCCAGCAAAACGGCAGCATCACGTCGACGCCCGGCGGTGTGTTTCAGCGCCGTCTCAATCATGATCCGCTCAAATGCCGGCACCGCACTGTCGAGCAAACTCGACTGACCACGCGCCAAGGCCTGATCGGCCCACTGGCGCAGCGCCTGCTCCCAGTTGGTTACCGGTGCTGAGTCCTGCGGCAGGTTCAGCAGTTCTGGCGGCAGATCGCTGATGTGCACTTCGCGCCCGGACGCCATCACGGTGATCCAGCGGCAGGTGTTCTCCAGCTGGCGCACGTTGCCGCCCCACGGCAGGTTCTTCAGGTATTCCTCGGTCTCGCTCTTCAGCAGCTTCGGCTCTACCGCCAGTTCTTGCGCGGCGCGGCTGAGGAAGTGCTTGGCCAGGGTCGGGATGTCTTCACGACGATCCGACAGGCGCGGAATGTGGATGCGGATCACGTTGAGGCGATGGAACAAGTCCTCACGGAATTTGCCGGCATGGACGAGGGTTTCCAGATTCTGGTGCGTCGCCGCGATGATGCGCACGTCGACCTTGACCGGGACATGGCCGCCAACACGATAGAACTCGCCATCCGCCAGAACCCGCAGCAAGCGGGTTTGCGTGTCCGCCGGCATGTCGCCGATTTCGTCGAGGAACAGCGTGCCGCCGTCAGCCTGTTCAAAACGCCCGCGACGCAGATTTGCCGCTCCAGTGAACGCGCCTTTCTCATGGCCGAACAGCTCGGATTCCATCAGATCCTTGGGGATCGCCGCCATGTTCAGGGCGATGAACGGCGATGCCGCGCGCGGGCTGTGGCGGTGCAAGGCATGGGCGACCAGTTCTTTACCGGTGCCGGATTCGCCGTTGATCAGGACGGTGATGTTGGAGTGGCTCAAGCGGCCGATGGCGCGAAACACTTCCTGCATCGCCGGCGCTTCGCCGATGATTTCCGGGGTGCGGGTCAGCGCCGGCACGACTTCCAGGCCTTGCTGTTCTTGTGCGTGCTGATTCGCACGTTTGACCAGCGACACCGCCTCGTCAACGTCGAACGGCTTCGGCAGGTATTCGAACGCGCCGCCCTGATACGAGGCGACAGCGCTGTCCAGATCGGAGTGAGCGGTCATGATAATGACCGGCAACCTTGGGTGCTGCTCGCGAATCCGCGCCAACAGATCCAGACCACTGGCACCCGGCATGCGAATGTCGGAAATGATCACGTCAGGCTGCTGACGGGCCAGACGACTCATCACACCGTCGGCACTGTCGAAGCTCTGGGTGGTCATGCCTTCCTGCTGCAAGGCCTTTTCCAGAACCCAACGGATAGAACGGTCGTCATCGACGATCCATACGGTTTCACTACGGCTCATGTCGATGTGGCTCCTTGTTCCAGTGGCAGAAAGATCGAGAAGGTGGTGTGGCCTGGATGGCTGTCACACTCGATCAGGCCCTGGTGCTGGCTGATGATGTTCTGGGTAATGGCGAGGCCGAGCCCGGTACCGTCGGGGCGTCCGCTGACCATGGGAAAGAAAATGGTTTCCTGAAGTTCCGCCGGGATCCCCGGGCCGTTGTCGATGATCTCGATCTTGGTCACCAAACGATGGCGGATGTGGCCGATGGTGAACTGGCGCATGGCGCGGGTGCGCAGGCTGATGCGGCCCAGGCGCAGCTCGTTCTGGCTGCTGATCGCCTGCATCGCGTTGCGCACGATGTTCAACACCGCCTGAATCATTTGCTCGCGATCGATCAATACGTCGGGAATGCTTGGGTCGTAGTCGCGCACCAGGGTGATGCAGCCCTGACTTTCGGCTTCGACCAGTTGGCAGACGCGCTCGAGCACTTCGTGGACGTTGCACATCGCCAGGGACGGCAGTTTGTTCGAACCGAGCATGCGGTCGACCAGGTTGCGCAGGCGGTCGGCCTCTTCAATGATCACGTTGGTGTAGTCGCGCAGGCTGTCTTCTGGCAGCTCGCGAGCCAGCAGTTGCGCGGCGCCCCGGATGCCGCCCAGCGGATTCTTGATCTCGTGAGCGAGACCACGCACCAGCATTTTGCTGGTTTCCTGCTTGGACAGTTGCGCTTCTTCCTTGGTGATCCGCAGCAGGCGGTCACGCGGATGCACTTCGAGCAGGAGCATGGTCGCGCCGTTGCTGAGAATCGGCGTCACCGCGTAATCCACGGTCAACGTCTGGCCGGTCAGGGCGGTGAGCATCGCTTCGCGCTTGGTAAACGGATGCGCCTGTTCGACGGCCTGGCGCAGGGAATTCAGCGCCTCGGTGGATTCGGTGAACAGCTCACTGATGAACTGCCCATGGCTGCGCTGCCCGCTGATGGCGAGCAGCATCTCCGCCGCCGGGTTCATGTACTCAAGGCGCAATTCGGCGTCGAGCAGGATGGTGGCGGTGGTCAGGTTGTCGAGCAGCAAACGGTGGATTGCGTCGCTAATGGTCATCGGAGCCTCTTTTGGGGGCGGAGCGTGCGCAACAAGCAAGCGTCGGTATCGGGAAAATGCAAAAACCAAACCAAGGCTCCGAAAAGAAGCGCTTAACCCGTGAAACAGGCGTTTGACGCTCGTTTGCGTGGCACAGGGCCAGCTCTCACGGGTAGTTTCGAACCAAAATGGGTTGGAATGTGAGTACGGTGCAGGCTATTGCACCAATATAGTGCGCAAAGCTGAGCGGCGTTAGAAGAAACGCAGGAAGGGGTTTTTCGGCTCTTCGGGTTTTTCTTTCAGAGGGCATTCCGGGCGTACGCCGTAATCGTCCTTGGTGCAGGGTTTGACCTGACGCTTCTGCGCAAGCGAGATGCGCAGCATGTGGAAGGGTTGATTGGCCGTGCGTTCGACGGTGCGGCCTTCGGCGTCGAGGATTTCAACGGACAGGTTGTGGCTGCCCCGGTCGATGTTGTTCAGCGGGAACACCGGACTGAGGCCGGGCTCGCCAGTGGCCTGACCATCCAGTAACAGGCGGTAGCGATGACCCTTTTGCAGACCCGGCTCACTGGTGACACTTACGATGATTTCACCGGCGCTGCTGCGAATGGTGGCGTCGGGTTCAGGCACCAGAATGCGCAACATGTCGTAGTGGAAGGGCGGTTGTTCCGGGGATTTTTTCGCGGTGGTGATCGGCGCAGCGGCGGTGGGGGTGGCGGACATGCGGTTGCTGGTCGCGATCGGTACGCGCTTGGCGCTGCTGCGCGGTTGATCGGTGTAGACGCGATTGCCTTGCGCATCGATGTAGGTGAACACCTCGGCTGAGGCCTGCAGTGTCACCAGCGCCATCGCGACGATCAGCCACGCGCGGATCATGGTATGTGCACCCGCTGCACGCTGAGGGCGACCGGCGGGCTCTGTTGAATGATCGTCTGACCGTCGATGACCTGCACGGCGAGATGATGTTCGCCGCGATCGACGTTGACCAATTGCAGGATCGGCACGTTGCTCGGCTGACCGTAAGGCTCATCGTCGAGTACCAGCCTTAATTGATGCGGCGGTTGCAGGCGTGGCTTGATCAGCACGTTGACGGTGAAGGTGCCGTTGTTCGCGCGCAGGGCTTCTTCGCTGGGCAGCCCGGCGAGTTCGAGGATGTCATAGGCGTTGCGCTGAGGTTCGCGGTTGTCGCTGACGGGCGCAGGGGGTGCGCTCGGTGCTTGCGGCTCGACGCGATTGAGCGGCGGCAATTCCACGGGTTGCGCCTGTACGCCGTCCGGCGAGTGATCGCTGTAGACGGTGTTGCCGTTGGCATCGGTGTACTTGTAGATCTGCGCGGCGGCGGGCAGGGCGATCAGCAGCAGAATGTAGAGAATGATGCGACCCATGAAATCGACCGGGATTGAAAGCGATGGGGTGCAGCATAGGTCAGGTGCGACGGTTGGCCCAACTCGGTAAACATCTGGTAATGCCCTCACCCTAGCCCTCTCCCAGAGGGAGAGGGGATTGACCGTGTTGCTCTTACAAATTCCATCGACCTGAAATTGCCATGTGAACTCAGGTTCTGAAAAGCATGGAGATCAGTCCCCTCTCCCTCTGGGAGAGGGTTAGGGTGAGGGGTTTTTGATCTGCAATAAAAAAGGCCTCCCGAAGGAGGCCTCTTTCATTCACGCCACGTAGTGCGGCGCTACCGGATCAGCAGCTGTAGTAAAGCTCATATTCCAGTGGGTGTACGAAGGTGCGAACCTTGATTTCTTCTTCCGATTTCAGCGCGATGTAAGCGTCGATGAAGTCGTCGGAGAACACGCCGCCCTTGGTCAGGAACGCGCGGCCCTTGTCCAGCTCTTCCAGGGCTTCTTTCAGGCTGCCGCACACTTGTGGGATCTCTTTCGCCTCTTCAGGCGGCAGGTCGTACAGGTTTTTGTCGGCAGCATCGCCTGGGTGGATTTTGTTCTGGATACCGTCCAGACCGGCCATCAGCAGTGCTGCGAAGGCCAGGTACGGGTTGGCAGCCGGATCCGGGAAGCGGGCTTCGATACGGCGGGCTTTCAGGCCCGACGCCTCAGGAAAACCGGTCGCAGCCGGGGGGTTGCGGAGCGGGTAGGCCCGCGAGACCCGCGCGTCGCGGCCCTGGACCCG
>NZ_CDROCK010000025.1:0-93317 GCF_977020205.1 Pseudomonas sp. AIG
GTGGCGGTGGGCTGTTCAGCGCCAAGCTTTCGGACAACGATCTGGCCTGGGCCACACGGCAATTGGCGAGTCTGCTCGGGGCCAGCCTGCCGTTGGAAGCAGCGCTGAGCGCCACGGTCGAGCAGGCTGAGAAAAAGCACATCGCCCATACGTTCAGTGCTGTTCGTGCGGATGTGCGCAGCGGCATGCGCCTCGCGGAATCGCTGGCGGCGCGGCCACGGGATTTTCCTGAGATCTACCGTGCATTGATCGCCGCAGGGGAAGAGTCCGGCGATCTCGCGCAAGTCATGGAGCGCCTCGCGGATTACATCGAGGAGCGCAACAACCTGCGGGGCAAGATTCTTACGGCGTTTATTTATCCGGGCGTGGTTGGGCTGGTGTCGATCGGCATCGTGATTTTCTTGCTCAGTTATGTGGTGCCGCAGGTGGTCAGTGCGTTTTCCCAGGCGCGGCAGGATTTGCCGGGGCTGACGTTGGCGATGCTCAACGCCAGTGATTTCATCCGCAGTTGGGGCTGGCTGTGTGCAGCGATCATCGCAGGCGCGTTCTGGAGCTGGCGTCTGTATCTACGCAATCCGGCGGCACGTTTGAGTTGGCATCATCGGGTGTTGAAGTTGCCGCTGTTCGGGCGTTTCATTCTCGGTCTGAACACCGCACGGTTTGCCTCGACGCTGGCGATTCTCGGGGGCGCCGGGGTGCCGTTGTTGCGTGCGCTGGAGGCAGCGCGGCAGACCTTGTCCAACGACCGACTGAGCCTGAGTGTCACTGAGGCCACGGCCAAGGTGCGTGAGGGTGTGAACCTGGCGGCAGCGTTGCGCGTGGAAAACGTGTTCCCGCCGGTGCTGATTCATTTGATCGCCAGCGGTGAAAAAACCGGTTCACTACCACCGATGCTTGAGCGCGCAGCGCAAACGTTGTCGCGGGATATTGAACGCCGGGCAATGGGCATGACTGCATTGCTGGAGCCGCTGATGATCGTAGTGATGGGCGGGGTGGTGCTGGTGATTGTGATGGCGGTGTTGTTGCCGATCATTGAGATCAATCAATTGGTCCAGTAGCCGGTTTTGATGGTGTCTGATCGGGCCTCTTCGCGAGCAAGCTCGCTCCCACAGTGTTCGGTGTTGTGAAGTCAATGGCATTCGATCATTGCGAGCACTGAGTTGATCCAGTAGTGGTGTCTCTGATGTTTTGGTGGTGTTTGGGCCGGCCTCTTCGCGAGCAAGCTCGCTCCCACAGTGTTCTGTGGTGTGAAGTCAATTGCATTAACAACATCAATCCCTGTGGGAGCGAGCTTGCTCGCGAAGAGGCCAGTCAGGCCAATAGATAATTCAAAGTTTTTGCAAAAGATTCTCCATCACCCGAGCCATGTTTCCCCCATCCTCGGGTTCTCCTTTCTGTCATCTGCAACCACCCGCCAACGGCTCCAGCCCGATTCAGCCAAACCCGCGATCCAGACACTGCACGGCACCCGACAAACACCCGAGAAAATCCCTTCGGAAACACCTCGCACCTCCCGAGGTTTTTTCCTTTATCTGTCACCGGAAACTGCGAATTTCTCAGTGCGACTTAACCAAGGCCAACGCTAGCGAGGGCCCCGGTGAGTCCTCCCAGTGTCATGCAAGTCACCCGAAAACCTGTGTTCCCAAACCTAGTTGAAAAGGAGATTCTTCATGTTCAAGCGCACTCTGATCGCAGCTTCCCTGACCGTCGCCGCTCTGGCTTCCGCTCAAGCCATGGCCGTTACCGGTGGTGGTGCAACGCTGCCTGCCGCTCTGTACAAAGGTTCTGCCGACAGCATCCTGCCAGCCAACTTCTCCTACGCCGCCATCGGTAGCGGCGGTGGCAAAACTGCCTTCCTGACCAACAACCCGGCCGGCTTCAGCACCACCGGCACTGTGCACTTCGCCGGTAGCGACTCGATCCTCAGCACTGCGGAACTCAACACCTACAGCACCACCTACGGCGCTTCGTTCGGTCCGCTGATCCAACTGCCTTCGGTGGCCACTTCGGTTGCCATCCCTTACAAAAAAGCCGGTCAGACTGCTCTGAACCTGACCAGCGCTCAGCTGTGCGATGCCTTCTCCGGCGCTAAAACCACTTGGGGCGCTTTGCTGGGCACTGCTGACACCACCCCGATTCGCGTGGTTTATCGCAACGTTTCCAGCGGCACTTCGGAAATCCTCAGCCGTCACTTGAACTCGGTCTGCCCGACCCAGTTCGCTACCAACTCCACCTTCACCAACGCTCGTCTGCCAGCCGGTTCGGCACTGCCGTCGAACTGGGTCGGCGTCGCCAACACTTCCGATGTCGCCACTACCGTAAATGCGGTTGACGGTTCCATCGGTTATGTCGGTCCGGACGGCGTTGACGCTACCAGCAACGCTGTCGTTGCTCGCGTCAACGGTGTTCAGCCTACTTCGCTGAACGTGACTCTGGCCCTGTCGTCGGTGTCGGCTCCTTCGACTCCAGCCCAGGCTGCCAACCCTGCCAACTGGTCACCAGTGGTGGCTAACCCGGCTTCCGGTTACAAACTGGCTGCCTACACCAACTTCATCTTCGGTCAGTGCTACAAGGATGCAGCCGTGGCCGCGAGCGTCAAAGCCTTCCTGACCACTCACTACAGCAACCCGGGCAACAACACCGCGACTCAGGCTCACAAATTCGTCGCAGTGCCTAACGCCTGGAAAACCGCTGTCACCGCCAACTTCATCACCAACTCTTCGGGCAACAACCTGGACATCAACAACGCCAGCGTCTGCAACGCTATCGGTCGTCCTTTGTAAGTCGGTTGGTTCAGTCTGATGTGTAGATGGCGGCCCTTCGGGGCTGCCATTTTTTTTGGGCTCCCGTTTGAGGGTCGTGCCTTTTTGACCAAGCAATACAGTGTGCCCGGCAACGTCGCCGCCAGTGTCGCGCACGGTTTTGGCCCACTGCCCACGAACTGGAAAAACGCGGTAACCGCCAACTTCCTCAGCAACACCTCTGGCAACAACCTCGACATCAACAACCCTTACGTCTGCAACGGCATCGGCCGTCCGCTTTGATCACCTGCACCTTTGATTCACGGCAGCCTTTTGCGGGCTGCCTTTCTTTTGAGCGCTCGGCGCTCCAGGTCCGCGAATACTCCCCCAACATGAAGTTTGTGTGACATCCGTTCGGTCGCGACCCTCGCCAACTGCCTATGACGTAACAGCAGGTTTTTGCAGGCCTGCGGCATCTTTGGCAACCAAAGTGTGGCAATCAAAAAGGATCTCGTAGTGATGCTCGCTCGCCCATCCCGTCGTACCAGCGTTCAGTCCTTCAAGCGTGAAACCGTGGAGCCTGCGCTGTGGCTGCTCAAGCCGCTGGCGCACGCCGTGGCGTTATGTCTGGTGGCGGGCAGCGCGCAGGCGCAGACGGCGTTCAGTTCGAGCTGGTTTGCCGCCAAGGGCGCCGCGCAGCAAGCGGCAGCAGCACGGCCGAGCGTGGGCGGGTTGCCGGGGATGACGCCGCCACTGGCCCAGCAACAAAAAGCCAATCAGCAATTGCAGCGTTCGATCCAGACCTTGAACAACACCGTCGCCGCGATTGCCGCGCAACAAGCGGCACAGGCGGCCGGGCGTGCTGCCGCGTTGGGCACGGTGCAGGTTGTGCCGGACGGTCTGGGTGAGGGCGGTTTGAAAGTCGATAACAGCCTCGCCCAGGGCTGGCAGAACGCCAAAGGCCCGCAACAGACTCAGGCCGATGGCAAGACCACCGTGAAGATCGAGCAGACCGCCGACAAGGCGATTCTCAACTGGGAAACCTTTAACGTCGGACGCAACACCACCGTTGAATTCGCCCAGCAGTCGAACTGGGCAGTGCTCAACCGGGTCAACGACCCGAGCGCGCGGGCCAGCCAGATTCAGGGCCAGATCAAGGGCGACGGCACGGTGATGCTGATCAACCGCAACGGCATCGTCTTCAGCGGCAGCAGTCAGGTCAACGTGCGCAACCTGGTGGCAGCGGCGGCCAACATCACCGACATCCAGTTCCGCGATCGTGGCCTGTATTTCGACAGCACCGGCACGCAGCCAACGTTCACCGATGCCGCCGGCAAGGTGTTGGTGGAACGCGGTGCTGCCATCGCAACCCACCAGCCGGCGTCGTCTACCGATGCCGGCGGCTATGCGTTGCTGCTCGGCAACGAAGTGCAGAACGACGGCAGCATCAGCACCGCCAAAGGCCAGACCGTGCTGGCCGCCGGTGACCGTTTCTACATTCGCAAAGGTTCGGGCACCGAGGGTAATGCGCTGTCCACCACCTTCGGTAACGAAGTCATTCCCGGCTCCAAGGCCGGCGCGGTGACGGGTAAAGTCACCAACAACGGCTTGATCCAGTCCGCCACCGGCGACATCACCCTGACCGGCCACGAGGTGGTGCAGAACGGTGTG
Organism: Pseudomonas sp. AIG; assembly: GCF_977020205.1. Lineage (NCBI taxonomy): Bacteria > Pseudomonadati > Pseudomonadota > Gammaproteobacteria > Pseudomonadales > Pseudomonadaceae > Pseudomonas > Pseudomonas sp. AIG. The sequence goes on from NZ_CDROCK010000025.1 coordinate 4,413, forward strand.
TTGCTCACCAGCACTTCCGTAGCCACGCGCGGCACGATTCACCTGACCAACCCCAGCACCGACAGCAACGGCAGCGTTACGCTGGGGCAGGGCAGTGCCACGGCGATCATGCTCGACAGCAGTGATCTCAGCGCCCTCGACAGTCAGCGCGACGCGAGCCTGACCAATGTCAGCGCGAACAACCGGATCCGTGGCGATCAGTCGCGCATCGAAATCCAGAGTGGCGGCAGCGTCGAGTTCCAGAACGGCTCGATCACCCTGGCCACCGGTGGGCAGGTCGCTGTCAGCGCACAGCGCCGCAGCCTGGTACGTGACGGCGCAATGATCGATGTGTCCGGTGCCCTTGGCGTCAAAGTGGCAATGGAAAACAACAACATCAAGATCAACGTGCAGGGCAACGAGCAGCGCGATGCCTCGGTCAACCGGGAGAAGGGTGCGCTCAACAGCAATGACATCTGGGTCGATGTGCGTGAGCTGGTTTACGTGCCCGCCGGCACCAACGGCTATGCCACCGATCGCTGGTACACGGCGGGTGGTTTGCTCGAAGTCGGCGGTTATCTCGGCACGCAGGGCCACAGCGTTGGCGAGTGGATGGCCCAGGGCGGCACGGTGAGTTTTGCCGGCAACGACGTGGTCACGGAAAAAGGGTCGTTGATCAATCTGTCCGGCGGCACGCTGGATGTGCAGAGCGGCGAGATCCGCCAGAGCTGGCTGCGCGGCGCCGACGGCAAGTTGTATGAAGTGTCCCGTGCGCCGGGCGATCTGCTCTACACCGGGCTGTACAAAGGTTATGAAGACAGCAGTGAACGCTGGGGTCAGACGAGCTATTTCTACAACCCGTTGATCGCGCCGCGTTCACGCTTCGAGTCGGGTTACACCGTCGGCCGCGATGCCGGGCAACTGGTGGTTGCCACCGCCAATGCGGTACTCGACGGGCAAATGATTGGCGAGGTGTACCAGGGTGAACGACAGAACCAGGCAGCGAAACCGGTGCTTGATGGCTATGAGCAGAGTCAGACCGCACTGGCGCGCCGCGCGCAGTTGATCGTCGGCAGTTATGACCCGACCTATGTCGCCGCCGCGAGTGGCTTGTTGTACTCGCTCAATCCGACGCTCGACCAAGTGCAGATTGGCGGCGAGCGACCGGTCGCTGGCAGTGATCTGGACCTGAGCGGTGCGGTGTCCGATGCGCGCAAAGGCAAGTTGTATCTCGATAACGATCAACTCAATGGCTTCCGGCTCGGGGCGCTCAAAGTCGCGGCCAAGGATCAGGTCATTGTCGATGGCGCACTGACCGTCGATACCGGCGGCGATATCACCCTGTATTCCCCGGACGTGCAGATCGGCGCTGACCTGACCGCGCGTGGCGGTAGCGTGCGCCTGGGCAACGTGCTCAATCAGTTCCTCAGCAGCGATACCGCTGACACTCGGCTCACGGCGAAGGTCGATAAGGCGACGCAGGTAAAAGTGGCCGACGGTGTCCGACTCGATACCCGTGGTGTGTGGAGCAACCTGCGCACCAACCCGGACGATGGCGCCAGCCTCGCGTACTTGAATGGCGGTTTGCTGTCGATCCGCAGCAGTGGCGATATCGACATTGGCGCGGGCAGCCTGCTCGATGTGTCTTCCGGCGGTGCGGTATTGGCCAACGGCAAGACCCGCGGCGGTAAGGGCGGTGACTTGATGCTGGAATCCAGTGCGATTTCGGCGCCCGGTAAAACCCACCTGAACCTTGCGGGCGATGTGCGTGGCTACGGTGTCACGGGCGGCGGCACGCTGACGGTGCAGGCCAACAAAATACTCGTCGGTCAGACTGACAAGGTGCTGGCAGACAACACCTTGCAGCTGTCTGCCGACCTGTTCAACAAGGGCTTTTCCGCTTACAACCTTATCGGCTTGGGCGGTCTGGACGTTGCCGAAGGTGCGGCGATTGACGTGAACATGCCGGTGTACCGTTTCGCTGATGTCGCGCCGAATCAGGTCAGTGGTGCCGACCCGCAAACGGCGTTGGAGTTGTGGACGCCGTCGCTGTTCCAGGAAAACCCGAGCAAGGGCCTGCTGACCCAGCGCGCTGGCGCCAACCTGACGTTGCAAGGCGGGGCCAGTCTGATCGGCTTGATCGATGCCGCTAACAGCACGTTGACGCTGGGTCGCGGTTCGCGCATCAGCGTCGATCCGGGGCAGAGCATCAAGCTGCGCGGTGCCGGGCAGATTACGGTTGAAGGTGAACTGAATGCCTGGGGCGGTACGATTGATATTCGTCAGCAGCAGTTCGGTTCGAACAAACCGGCGACCGCCATTGTCGTGGCCGATCCGAACGCCCACGACCGGTCTATATGGATCGGTGAGCAGGCTGTCCTCGATGTCGCCGGGCGCGCCAACACGGCAATCGATGCGTTGGGCCGAACTTACGGTCAGGTCGGCAAGGGTGGCAGCATCATCATTGGCGGCGAAATCGATTCGAAACTGGCCACTGCCACGGCCGCCGATGCCTACGTGATCGTGCGTCAGGGCGCCCGGCTGGACGCCTCTGGCAGCGAGGTCATGCTCGATATCGCCGGCCAGGGCCTGACCCGCGTTGCGACGGATGGCGGGCGTATCAGCCTGAGTGCTTACAACGGCCTGTTCCTTGATGGCAACTTGCATGCAGCGGCGGGCGGTGTCGGCGCAGCTGGCGGTCGTCTGGACATTGCCCTGGAAACGCCGCTGTATGCTGACTCGGCAAGCAATGCAGTACGCGCACCGAGAGAGATGATCATTGGCCAGGGGGCGGGCGACAAGTCGCTCGCGCAGGATCTGCGGCCGGGCGAGGGCGCCGATGGCCTGCGTTATGGTCAGACGCGCTTGAGTGCAGACAGCTTGATGGCGGGCGGCTTCGATAACCTGAGCCTGTTGAGCAACGGTTTGCTGTCGTTTGACGGCGACGTCAATCTGCATATGAAACAGAGCCTGACGATGTACGCCGGGGCGTTGTCTCTGGCGCAAACCTCCGAGAGCACGAGTCGCGTCGATTTGAGCGCGCCGTACCTGCGCTTGTCCGGCGTGGGCACTTACCACGCGGGTTTCGGCCTGATACGGCCGCGATTGACCCTGAATCCGACGACTGAGCTGTCGGACGCGACCTTCAATGCGTCGGCGAACCTGCTGGACGTGGGCAATGGTCTGTCGTTCGGTACGCAGGGTTCGATCCTGCAGCTCAGCGCGCCGGCGGTTGCGTATAGCCGACGGGCATTTGGTCTGGTGAACCTCGATAGCAGCGGCGATCTGCGTTTCCTTGCGCCCAATGATGGTGCCGAAAAAACCCGGCTGTGGACGCCGGGTGACTTGAACCTGGGGGCTGCACAAATCTATCCCGCCAGTGGTGTCCAGGCTGAAGTGCGCGTCGGTTATCAGGGCGCCGTTGCGGTGTCCGACCATACGCTGCGGATCAGCAGCCACGGTGCGGCACCCGCTGCGGTGCCGTACTCGGTCTTTGGCAATCTGAGTTTTTCCGCTGCGTACATCGAGCAGGGCGGTGTGGTGCGGGCGCCGCTGGGCAAGATTGTTCTGGGCGACGATTTGCTGACCACCAGTCATGAGGTGCGACTGCTGTCCGGCAGCACCACGTCGGTCAGTGGCGCCGGGCTGGTCATGCCATACGGTGGCACTACGGACGGCATCGACTATCTCTACAACGGTAAATCGGTGGTGTTGAACGGCGTCACGGGCGAAAGGAACGGCGTGGCAATCGGTGGGCAATACGTTGAGGTGCAGAACGGTGCGCTGATCGATCTGTCCGGCGGTGGCGATCTGCGCGGTGCCGGATTCATCTCCGGGCGCGGCGGCTCTACCGATGCGCGCTTCAATCCACTGGTGCGCAATGCCACCGATGGCACCTTCAGTTTGCCGGGGCTGGCGAGCAACCCGGTCTACGCCATCGTGCCGGGCAATCAGGGCAGCTACGCGCCGATGCTGGCCGAAGCCGGCGCGGTCGATCCGCGCATCGGCCAGCAGATCACTATTGGTGCCGGCGTGCCGGGGCTGGCGGCGGGCACTTACACGCTTCTGCCGTCCACCTTTGCCTTGTTGCCGGGAGCGTTCCGGGTCGAGGTCAACGGCCAAGCGACGCCGGGTGCGACGACGGCAGCGTTGCAACTGCGCAATGGGTCGTGGACCAGCAGCGGGCAGATGTCGATCGCCAACACCGGTCTGCGCGACAGCCTGGCCAGTCAGGTGATCCTGACGTCGGCGGACGTGTTGCGCCGCTACTCGCAGTACAACGAAACCGGTTTTACCTCGTTCATCCGCAGCGATGCCGCTCGGCGCGGGGTGCCTCAGGCGTTGGCGCCGATCGACGGCAAGACCCTCGATCTGCGGCTGAGCAGCGGTGGTCAGCAAGACATCGCTTTGCAGTTCAACGGGCGTGCACTGTTCAATGCCGCCGAGGGTGGTCGGGTCGGGACGGCGGTGGTGCGCGGCGGTTATGCCGGCAGCAACCTGGAAATCCTCGGTGCCGGGCAGGCGCCGACGGCGGACTCCAGAGGTGTGTCGTTGTACGCCGACACGCTCAACAATCTGAATGCCGGGCGTCTGACCCTCGGTGCAATGCCGGATGTTCTGTACGGCACGACCGGCAACATCATTGGTTTCGTCGGTTCCACCAACAATATTGTTTTGCGTGAAGGCGCGGTCCTGTCAGCGCCGGAAGTCTTGTTGCGCACCACTGCGGCCACGGGCGGGATCACGGTCGAGGCGGGGGCCGGGATCAACACGCTCGGTCGCGGCAACGTGCCTTACGATTCAACGTCAGGGTTTCTCTATGAGCCCGGCAAGGCAGGGTTGCTGGTGGTTTCGAACGGCTGGACCAATGTCCTGGCGCCCGCGCTGGCTAACAATCTCGACGGTGCGGGGGCGATCCGTATCGGCCTCTGTTCGACCGGGGATTGCAGCAGCCCATCGCAGCTCTACTCCAATGGCAGCATCACGGCGGCGACCGACAAGCAGTTCGAACTGGGCGAAGCCGTGCGCTTCGGTACTCGCCAACTGGCGCTGGCTGTCGGCGCGGTCAACGCTGGGAGTGCCGAGGCGCTGGCGGCGGCGGGCAGTCGCGTGCCGGCCGGTTTGACCTTGAACCAGAACGTGCTCGATCGACTGTTGCGCGGTGACACGCAATTCGGCGCACCCGCCCTGGAAACCCTGAGCCTGACCACCCGCGATGCCTTCAATTTCTATGGCAGTGTGACCCTCGACACGCTTGATCCACAGACCGGCCTGAGCAAACTGCAGAACCTGGTGCTGGTCACACCGGCGATCTACGGTCTGGGCGATGCCAATGATGTGGCGACCATCCGCACCAACAACCTGATCTGGAACGGTGCCACGCAGAGCCCCGGCGGGGTGATCACCGCCGGCGCCGGCACGGGGCAGGGCACGCTGGATATTCAGGCGCGCCGCATCGAACTGGGTTACGGCCCGATGCCACAACCGAGCGGGCTGGATCAGAACAATCGTCTGGCGCTGGGCTTTGCCAACGTCAACCTGACAGCCAGCGAGCGCATTACCGCCAACCACAAGGGCAGCCTGGCGGTGTATCAGCAGCAGGGCGCTTACGACCCGCTCACGGGCTACAGCTACAGCGGCGGTAACCTGAATCTGCGTACGCCGTTGCTCACCGGTGAAGCGGCGTCGGTCAACCTGCTCAAGGCCGGCAATAACCTGACTCTCAGCGGTGGTGGCGCTTCCGGGGTCGCGGAGGCGTTAGGCGCAGAACTCAATCTTGAGGCACGCAATATCGTGCTCGACAGCCGTATCGCCTTGGCCAGCGGCAAACTGACGGTGAAGTCCGAAGGCGATTTGACCCTGGGCAGCGCTGCGGTACTGGACATGGCCGGGCGTACGCTGCCGTTCAACGATGTGAACAAATACAGCTGGGGCGGCGATGTGTCGCTGTACAGCGCCAACGGCAATATCCGTCAAGCGGCGGGCTCGCGGATCGATCTGTCGGCGAAGAACAATCAGGCCGGTAACCTCAGCGCCATTGCGTTGGCCGACGCGGCCGGGACCGTCGATTTGCAGGGTGAAATCCTCGGCGGCAGCAGCGGTTATTACGATGCCGGCGGCACGCTGGTGCCTTACAAGGCCGGGGGCGTGGACATTCGCGCGCAAAATCTGGGCGCAGATGCCACCGTGCAGTTTGCCGCGCTCAATCAGCGCCTGAACGCCGGGCAGGTGTTCGGCAGCCGCAGCTTGCAACTCAAGCAAGGTAATCTGCTGGTCGGCGATGGCCTCAAGGCCAGTGACATCAGTGTTTCGGTGGACAGCGGCAGCCTGACGGTGGCCGGTCTGATCGACGCCAGTGGCGAGCGCGTCGGCAACATTCGTCTGTCGGCGAAAAATGGTCTGGCGCTGGCTGGCAACAGCGTGCTCGACGCTCACGGTCGAGTCCTGCGCGTCGACAGTTACGGCAAGATCATCGACGCGCCGAACCGCGCCACGGTGGAACTCAATTCCGGTGAGGGTGTACTCACGCTGGCGTCCGGCGCGCGGATCGACCTGCGTCACGGCACCGATTCGGTGCCCGGTTTCCTTGCAGGACAAAACGATGGAATGCTGCGCGGCACTCTTGAACTCAACGCGCCGCGTCTGGGCAGCAATGACATCGCCATCGACGCCAGCGGTGCGTTGACCATTCAGGGTGCTCGCTCCATTGGCCTCAACGGTACACGCCGCTACACCGATGCCCGCGATGGCGTCGATCAGGCGGTCAGTGGCCGACCGTATCAAGTCATCGATCAAGCCATGCTCGAGCGCATTCACGCTGAGAGCGCCACCTTTATCAACGCCGCGCTGGGCAACAGCGATCTGCTGCAACGCAAACTTGCCGGGCTGAACAACGCCACTTACGCCGACGCTTTCCATCTGCGCCCAGGCGTGGAAATCGCCAGCAAGTCGGCTGATGGCGACTTGGTGGTGGAGGGCGATCTGGACTTGTCCGGTTACCGTTACGCCAGCCTGAATCCACACACGCGCCTGAATCCGTCGATCTACGGGTCAGGGGAGGCTGGCAGTCTGGTGATCCGCGCCGGCGGCAACCTCGACATTTACGGCAGCATCAACGACGGCTTCGCGCCGCCGCCAGAAACCCAGGATGACGCCGGCTGGAAACTGATCGCCGGTGTGCAGCCGTTCGGTGGCGACCTGATCGTGCCGGGCACCGGTGTGTCGCTGGCCGAAGGTACGCAGTTCCCGATAGGCGCCACACTCAATTACGACGTGACCCTCCAGGGGGCGGTATTGGCCAGCGGCACGTTGTTGCCGACTCAGGCGGTGCTGGGAGAGGCGTACACCTTCAGTGCGGGCACCGTGCTGTCGGGGGCGATTCACGACCAGAACGGTAACCTGTTGTACGCCGCCGGCACGCTGCTCAGCGACAGTGTGACGCTGCCTGCCGAAACACGTCTGGGTGCCGGTATTCGCTTGAACAAGGCCACCGCCCTGCAAGCGCTGAACTGGCCCAAGGGCGTGCCGTTGCCAAGCGTTTACGATGCAGATCTGACGACCTTCTCCGGCGTGAAGTTAAAGGGCGAGCTGGCCTTGCTGCGCGGTTCGCTGATTCCGTCGATGACCGATGTAAAGCTCGCAGAAGGCACTTCGGTGATTGAACTGCGTCCGCTCAACGGCACGCAACAAGGTAAAAACTGGGCTGTGGCGAGCATGCTGCCGTCGGGTAGTGCGTCGTGGTCGATGCGCGCGGTCGCCGGGGCCGATCTTCTGGCGGCCGACAGCCGCGCCGTGAAACCGGTGACAGCGGATGGCAACTTGCGACTGGCTGACGCTCATTACGGTGTGACGATCACACAGAGCGCCGGTCAACTTGTTTGGGCCGCGGATAATCCCTATGACCTTCCGGCGTATTACCCGGTGCCCGATGACCAACTGGAGGTATGTGACCAGGTTCCGGGACTCTGTGTACCGATGGCACGCTGGGTCTGGGCACCGGGGAACGGTCAGGGACCTGACTACGAACCGGTCACCGAGGAGTATCAAGTCATTTGCGAGATCTATCCGGAGCTCTGTATCGCCAATAATCCCGGCACCACCGCCAAGGCCCATACGCAGATGTTCAGCGTCCTGCGCACCGGTACTGGCGATCTCGATCTGATGGCTGCCGGCAACCTGAGCATGGACTCGCCTTTCGGCGTCTACACCGCCGGTACACAGTCATCGAATGTCGACCCGTTGTATAACCAGAAACGCGGGCATCTCTCGGACAATAATTCAGTGTTGGGCAGCGCCGGCGCTGATTATGAAAAGTGGGTCAGTGGTGGCGCCGACAGTCTTTATCAGGCCTGGTATCCGCAGATGGGGGGGAACCTGACAATCAATGCCGGTGGCTCGGTCTCCGGTGATTCGGTCGGGACTAAATCGCAATCGACAGCGGGCGGTTTCCGCGAGCAGATCGCCAGTACGTCAGTGGGCAACTGGCTGTGGCGCCAAGGCACGGGAAACCCGGATGTGCCCACGGCCTGGTGGATCAACTTCGGCAGCTACGCGACGCAGTTGCTGACATCTGACGGTAATACCGAACCGTATCTGATGGGCTTCACCGGATTCGGCACCCTGGGCGGCGGCAACATCAGTCTGCGTGTCGGTGGTGACGCCGGTATGCTCAGACCGTTGGGCGATGCGGGCAATTATCCGCGCAGCCAGGGGCTTATCGTTGCCGTGGGCAGCACCGGGCGAGTCGCCAGCGATGGCAGCGTACAGATGACCGGTGGGGGCGACATGGACATTCGCATCGGCGGCGCACTCAACCCATCGCTGCAAGCACGGGCCGGGGATAACGGGACTCAGCCGCCGAGGCATGATCTACAAGGGACGCTGATCAATTTACGCGGGGCGGCGCAATTGACGGGCGGGGCGCTGGGCGGCATCAATCTGCAATACGGTGCCTTTTCCCGGTCGCATGATGTCCGCGAAACTCGACCGCTGGATCCGTTCACCTCCACGACCAGCAACGCCTCCGGAGGCCTGGTGCTGATTCCCGGCGACTCGGGCATGAGTCTCAGTACCCGTGGTGACCTGGTGCTGGGCGGCGCGGGCGATCCCGGTCGCGTGGGCCTGTTCAATGCCACGCCACTGCTTGATGACAACGGCAATATCCGTACTGGCGGTATCCTGAGCGGCTTCTCGCTATGGACCGATCACACCGCCATCGATCTGTTTTCCGCCGGAGGCAATCTCACTCCCAGCACTCAATTGGCCGAGGCCGATGCGAATCTTACCCCTGTGAGCGGCGCCAATTCGTCGCCCACCGATGGACGTTTTGTGTACCCGTCGATTCTTCGGGCTGTGGCTGCTCAGGGGTCGATTTATGCCGGGCCATCGGCGGCGTACAGCGAGCGCGACTTGTCGCGGACAACCGCTTATTCACTGTTATTGGCCCCTTCGACATCCGGACAACTCGAACTGTTGGCTGGCGACTCCATCTACGCCGGCGGCTACGCAATCAATCAGTCGGGTGCCAGCCCGCTGGCCATCGCCACGCCGTTAAGGCCGTCATTTCTCGCCTTTGCCAGCAATAACCCCAACACGCCATTCAATAGCAACTACGGCAGTGACGGCGTTAAACCGGACAGTAATTTGCGTTATCCATTGTTCGCTTTTGGACCCGACAGTTTTTCCGGTTTGAATGATGTGCAGGGGCCGGCACGGTTCTATGCCCTGACAGGCGATCTGGTGGGGATACGCAGTGGTGAGACGTTGAGTTTCGATACGTCGAAACGCACCTGGTACGAAGCCGCCGGCCCTGTCTGGATGATTGCCGGACGTGACATCGTGGCATCCGGGACCAACCTGGGCCAACCGACAGCCGTGCAGCCCGATGAGATGGGCGTGGGTCGGGAGGGCGTCACCTCGACCGGCAACCTGTTCGTTCATAACGATCCGCGAGATGTATCGCGGGTGTCGGCAGGACGAGACATCCTTTATAGCAGCTTCGATATTGCCGGTCCGGGTACGCTGGACATTAATGCCGGGCGCAACATCCTCATGGAAAACCGTGCCAGCATCACCAGTCTCGGCTCGATAGTTGCCGGGGATCAGCGCCCTGGTGCCAGCGTGGTATTGCAGGCGGGCGTGGGCGCGCAGGGGCCGGATTACACAAGGTTCATCGCGCGTTACCTGAACCCGCAGAACCTTGCCAATCCGAATGCCTCTCTCAACGGTCAGCCGGGCAAAGTGGTCAAGACCTACCTCGACGAGCTGCAGAGCTGGCTTACTCTTGGATATGGCTTCAGCGGCAACGCCGAACAGGCGCAAGCGTTCTACGCCGCGCTGCCGAGTGCCGAGCAGGCGATCTTTGCCCGCCAGGTGTACTTCGCCGAACTGCGCGCCGGTGGCCTGGAATACAACGATGTCGACGGCCCGCGCCAAGGCAGTTATCTGCGTGGTCGCAACGCGATTGCCGCTCTGTTCCCGACCACCGACGTGGCCGGTAATCCGATCCGTTACGACGGCGACATCACGCTGTACGGCGGCGCCGGGGTCAAGACCCTGTTCGGCGGCGACATCCAGATGCTCACCCCCGGTGGCGGTCAGGTGTTCGGCATCGAAGGCGCGGCGCCACCGTCCACGGCGGGGATCATCACTCAGGGTTCGGGCAACATTCAGCTCTATTCGCAGGGCAGTATCTTGCTCGGCCAGAGCCGGATCATGACCACCTTCGGCGGCTCGATTCTCGGCTGGTCGGCCGAGGGCGACATCAACGCCGGTCGAGGTTCGAAAACCACCGTGGTCTACACCCCGCCGAAACGGGTTTACGACGCTTGGGGCAACGTCACCCTGTCGCCATCGGTGCCGAGCACCGGCGCCGGTATCGCCACGCTCAACCCGATCGCCGAAGTGGCGCCGGGCGACATCGACCTGATCGCGCCGCTGGGCACCATCGATGCCGGCGAGGCGGGGATCCGTGTGTCGGGCAACGTCAACATCGCCGCGCTGACGGTGGTCAACGCCGCGAACATTTCGGTGCAGGGCAAGGCGACTGGTGTGCCGGTGGTGTCGGCGGTGAACACCGGGGCGATCACCTCGGCCAGTTCGGCGGCATCGTCGGCCACCCAAGCGGCGGAAGATGTCGCGCGTCAGCAGCAGGCGGCTTCGCGACAGAATCAGGCGTCGGTGTTTACCGTGCAGGTGTTGAGCTTCGGCAATGAACAACTTGCGCCGTCTCGCGATGGTGCCAGCCGCGCGCCGGCCCCGGGTTACAACCCGAACAGCCCGGTGCAGGTGTTGGGTGCCGGGGCGCTGGATGAACAGGCGAAGCAACAGTTGACCGAGGAGGAGCGCGGGCAACTGACGTTGTAAAAGACTCTCGTGTAGTACGTTTGGGCGACCGGTGGGTCGCCCTTTTTTTATGTTGATGAAGTTGAAGGGTATTTTTGCCGGGCGTGAAGCACCCTCAGTATTCTGATGCGCCCATTCACTCGATAGACCAGCAGATAGTTCGGATGAATCACCATCTCACGAGTACCAGGCACTCGGCCAGGTCGGTAACCGTAAGGTATTGATGAAAGCCGTTGTGCTGCCGCACCAACCTTGTGTCTTAGCGAAATTGAAGCGTTGGTGTTGTGTTGCTCGATGTATTTGAAGATGTCAGCCAGTTGACGCGAGGACTTGCTGCTCCATTCAAGCAGCAGAGCGGCGCTTCCTGCGCATCTCTTCCAGCATCTGGTCGAGCATCGCCATAGCCTCATCATGGGGAATACCAGGACTAGGATCATCGAGTGCAGCCTGTACCTCTGCACGAAACCAGCGATCGTAGCTCTCGGCCTCTTCTTCGGATTCGAAGTCAGAGTAAAACGGGGAAAGTAATATGCTCATAGTGATCTCCGTGATCAATCTCAGCAGTTTAAAGGGGGGAATGGCCCATTGTCGTCACTGGCAGACGATGCACCCCATGAGCCCTTGAGAAACCATGGGATAACGGAGCCCAGTATCTGCAAGCGCACCCTTTAAATCTGCCAGACGTTTCCCCCTGTTGGCCGGTAATCTCGACCGCCGCTGTAGGCGTATTCCACCCATGCGTTTTTCAGGTTTTCAGGCTACAAATCCAGGTGCGCTTTCCTACAAATACACTCAGAACGCATAGGGAATACTCACCTTCGCCCACAACATTTCCCCCTCCGGCCGGTTCTCCACATCAAATTCCTTGGCCCAGCGAATCTCCGCACTGGCGTATTTGAGAAAGGTGAAGTGCAGCGCCGGACCAATTGCGAAGACCTTGCCGCGTACGCCGTCGTCGACGTCCTGCCCGGCAAACTGCACGGTGTGGCCGAACTGTTTGTCGTCGGTGGTCTGCTGGAGGAAGTAGCCGTTGACGCCGAGCATCAAGTCGTCGGTGATCTTGTAGCTGGCCGAATAATCGAAGTGGAAGATCTGCCCCGACTTGTAGTCGGTGTCCTTGTTCTTCTCGTTGAAGCTGTAAGTGGTCTTCATCGAGACTTCGGTGTTGTCAGTCGGCAACCAAGTGAACGAGAACAACGGCTTGTAGGTATAGAAATTGTTGCTGGTATTGGCCAGCCGATCGACGCTGTACTCACCGGTGGGCACGGTAACCTCTACGGCGGCGCCGAGGGTCAGGTTTTTGCCCATGTCCCACAGAATGATCGGGGCGAACGTGGTATCGCCCATGCCTTCGCGGGTGTCGCTCAAGCCAAACACCGAGACTTCCTGCTTCAACCACGGCTGTGCGATGTAACCGGCCAGTCGCCCACCAAACACCCGCACCGGGCTCAAGTAATCGAGACGCGGAATCACCGCGGTGGATTCGATTTCGACCTTTGGCACCTTGCCGCCCAGCGAGCTGATGTTGAACTGGGTCGCTTTGTAATGGTTGTAGTAGAGGTTGAACGCGACCATGTTCTCCGGAAGGCTGTCGACTTCCAGCGGCAGCATGAAGAAACCGTCGGTGCCGGTGCCGATGTTGTCGACACCGGCTTCGGTGGCCAGGGCGGGCAACGTCAGAGGGCAACCCGCGATGAAAAGGGCGAGCGGCAAGAAGGATGTTGCACGGTTCTGGCTCATGACTGTCCTCATTATTATTGTGATTGGGACCTGGTACCGGTCGCTCGGAGCGCCGGTACGCTAGAAATAAGCGTTTGGCGTACGTTGGGGCAGGGTATTGGCGGACACCGAGGGGGGCATCTGCGGACAGTGCGCGCACCTTGTGCTAACTTCCTTCGACATAACCGGTTACAAAAATAACAATCAAGCGTGATCCGGAATGTCAGCCCCCATGAACGTAAAAGTCCTAGACCCGACCTTCGAACTGGCGCTGGTCTCGCCGTTCCTCTTGCAAACCCTCGCTGAAGTCGTACAGAACAAGGGCATCGATCCCCAGAGCCTGTGCCGTGGCCTGGGTTTCACCCTTGAAGATCTGCAGGATCCGGCGCAGCGAATTTCCTATCGCCAGGCCGTGGCGATGATTCAACGCGCACTCAAAGTACTGCCCAATCAAGGTCTGGGGCTGTGGGTGGGTGCGCAGAACGTTCTTGGCACATTGGGCTTGCTCGGGCATGTGTTGTCGTTGTGCAAGACCTTGCGCGATGCCTTTGCTTTGGGGATTCGGCATCAGCACACGTCGGGCGGGATTGTGGTGTCCAGCGTCGATGTGGTGGGCGGGCAGGTGCACCTCGATGCCGAATGCCGCTTGCCGTTTGCCGATGTGCAGGTGTTCGCGGTCGAGGAGTTTTTCGCCAGTCTGCTGGTGTATGGCCGGGCATTGGCAGGTGCTGATTTCAAGCCGATTGCCGTGGAGTTCGTGCATGCCGCACCGGATTACCTCAGCGAATACCATCGTCTGCTGGGGCCAGAGGTGCGTTTCGGTTGCCTGCACAATCGCATGCTGATCGATGTGCAGTGGCTGGATGTGAATTTACCCAATCATCATTCGCTGGCATTGCGTCAGGCGGTGGCATTGCTGGAGCTGGAAGCGGCGCAGGTGCATCAGAAACTCGATCTGATTCAGGCGGTGGAACGGGCGATTGCCCGGGACCTGAGTCGTGGCAGCCATATTGAAAAGATTGCCGGTGATTTGAACATGAGCAGTCGCACGTTGCGCCGGCGGCTGACCGAGCATGCGTTGACGTTCGAGGCGCTGCTGGAGCAGGTGCGGCAGGCGCGGACCCTGAGTTTGCTGGCCAATCCCGATATGCCGATCGAGCGGATCACTGAAGAGGTCGGCTACAGCGATGTGCGCAGTTTTCGCCGGGCGTTCAAGCGCTGGACGGGGCTGAGCCCGAGTGCCTGGCGTAATGTCGCTAACCCTCCCAGCCCTCTCCCGGAGGGAGAGGGAGCCGACCGCAGTGTCTTGCGAGTTACATCGACCTGAAAGATTGCGTCGATTATGGACTTGAGAGATTGAGGCCGACGGCAGTGTCATGCATCGACCTGAAATGATGGATTCACCGATGCACGTTCAAGTCGGTGTAGATCTCTAATATCCCCGAATCAGTTCCCTCTCCCTCCGGGAGAGGGCTAGGGTGAGGGGCTTTTGACTTCCATCCAAACCCCCACAAACCCTCCGGCCACAGGTAAACTCCCGCGCACTTTCCCAAGGAGTTCACATGAGTTACTACCAGCCGGGCATTCTCGCCACCCCAGTTCCTGCGCAAGCACGTCACCTGTTTTTCGCCCTTGAGTCGGTGGAAGCGCTGCCGCAGGCGATCGACAACCTGATCAATCAGGTGGACGGCCAGTCGGCGGTGGTCGGTTTTGGTGAGTCCTTGGTCAAGGCCCTCAACGTGCAGATCGACGGCCTGCGCAGCTTCCCGGCGATGACCGGCGTTGGCGTGGAAAACCCGTCGACCCAGCACGCACTGTGGGTGTGGCTGCACGGCGTCGACCGTGGTGAACTGCTCAACCGTTGCAATGCCCTTGAGGCCGCACTGGCCCCGGCCCTGCGCCTGGTCGAGAGGCAGGAAGCCTTCCGCCACAAGGACGGCCACGACCTCACCGGTTACGAAGATGGCACCGAAAACCCCCACGACGAAGCCGCCATCGCTGCCGCCCTGCAAAGCGCAGGCACTGACGGCATGGTCGGTGGCAGTTTCGCCGCGATCCAGCAGTGGCAGCACGACCTCAAGGGTTTCCACAAACTGTCCGCCGACGACAAAGACAACATCATGGGCCGTCGCCTGAGCGACAACGAAGAGATCGACGACGCGCCAGTCTCTGCGCACGTCAAACGCACCGCGCAGGAAAGCTTCGCCCCTGAGGCGTTCGTCGTGCGCCGCTCGATGCCGTGGATCGAAGGTGATCGTGCCGGTTTGATGTTCCTCGCCTTCGGTTTCTCGCTGGATGCTTTCGAAGCACAACTGCGGCGCATGAGCGGCCTGGAAGACGGCATCACCGATGGCCTCTATCGCATCAGCCGCCCGATTACTGGCGGCTACTACTGGTGCCCGCCGCTGAAGGACGGTCACCTCGATCTGCGCGCCCTGCGCATCGGCTAAAGGAAGAGACATGGACGTGGTGCGTTGGGGCATGATCGGTTGTGGCAGCGTCGCTGAGCGCAAGAGCGGCCCGGCTTTCTACAAAGCACCCGGTTCAGCGCTGGTGGCGGTGATGGGCCGACGCCTGGAAGCCGTGACCGACTACGCCGCGCGCCACGGCATTGCCCAGGTCTACACCGACGTCGATGCGCTGATCAACGATCCCGAGGTGGACGCGGTGTACATCGCTACGCCACCCGACAGCCACCATGCCTACAGCCTGAAAGTCGCCGCTGCCGGCAAACATTGTTGCGTGGAAAAACCCATGGCGCTGCATGCCGGACAAAGCCGCGAAATGCAGCAGGCGTTTGCCGAGGCGGGTTTGCACCTGTTCGTTTCTTACTATCGCCGTTCGTTGCCGCGCTTTGCGCAAGTGCGGCAATGGTTGGAGGAGGGGCGAATCGGTGATGTCCGTCATCTGAGCTGGACACTGACCAAAGCGCCGTCGCCGGCGGATCTGGACGGACGCGACAATTGGCGCACCGATCCGGCGGTGGCCGGCGGCGGTTACTTTGCTGACCTGGCCAGCCATGGCTTTGACCTGTTCCAGTACCTGGTCGGCGACATCGTTGAAGTGGCCGGATTCACCGCGCGTCAGGCCGGTTTGTATGCCGCCGAAGATGCCGTCAGCGCCAGTTGGCGGTTCGCCTCCGGGGCGCTGGGCATGGGCTGCTGGAGTTTTGTGGCGGATCGGCGTGAGGATCGCGTCGAGATCATCGGCAGCCTTGGGCGGATCAGTTTTTCCGTATTCGATGAGCATCCCGTGCAATTGCATGCCGATGAACACCTCAGCCTGGAAATCCCCCATCACGAGCACATCCAGTGGCATCACGTGCTGGGCATGAATGCGCATATTCGTGGCGATTCACAACATCCCGCCGTCGCCGAACAAGCCCTCAAGACCGACTGGGTCATGGACCAGATCCTCTGACGTTAAGATCAAAAGATCGCAGCCTTCGGCAGCTCCTACAGGGGATCGCGGTTTCATGTAGGAGCTGCCGAAGGCTGCGATCTTTTGATCTTCAACACCGAATCTAAGGTTATGCCCAAAAAATATTTCTCAACCTTGTCATAACAACCCTAAGATCACGTCATAACTCGTTATAACAAGTGATCCCGTGATGACCGATAACGTTCTCTCCCTTAGCAGCGTTCCTCTGCACACCCAACTGCGCGACGTCCTCCGTGCGCGGATTCTCGACGGCGAATACCCGCAAGACAGCCAGATGCCCTCCGAAAGCGAACTCGGTGCGCTGTTCAAAGTCAGCCGCATCACCGTGCGCCAGGCGCTCGGCGATCTGCAAAAGGAAGGGCTGATCTTCAAGATCCACGGCAAAGGCACCTTCGTCGCCAAACCGAAAACCTTTCAAAACGTCAGCAGCCTGCAAGGCCTCGCCGAGTCGATGACCGGGCGTGGCTACGAAGTGATCAACCGCCTGCGCAGCTTCAAATTCATCCCGGCTGACAAGCGCGTCGCCGAGCGTTTGCAGGTTGCCGAGGGTGAGATCGTCGCGCAGATCAAACGTGTACGGCTGATCAATCGCGAGCCGATTTCGCTGGAAATCACCTACCTGCCCAAAGCCGTCGGCGAGCGGCTGGAGAAGGCCGATCTGGTCACCCGCGATATCTTTCTGATCCTCGAAAACGACTGCGGCCTCGCCCTCGGTCACGCCGATCTGGCCATCGACGCGGTGCTGGCCGACAGCGACCTGACCCAGGCGCTGAACGTCGAGGCCGGCTCGCCGATCATGCGTATCGAACGCCTGACCCACGACGCGCAAGGCCAGCCGCTGGACTTCGAACACCTTTACTACCGTGGCGATGCGTTCCAGTACCGCCTGCGGATCGACCGGCAAAAAGGGGAGCAGGCATGACCCGCAACGTTCTCGAACAGGAATACGACATCGTCGTCATCGGCGGCGGCACCGCAGGCCCGATGGCCGCGATCAAGGCCAAGGAAAAGAACCGCGACTTGCGCGTGTTGCTGGTCGACAAGGCCAACGTCAAACGCAGCGGCGCGATCAGCATGGGCATGGACGGCCTGAACAACGCGATCATTCCCGGCCACTCGACACCGGAGCAGTACACCAAGGAAATCACCATCGCCAACGACGGCATCGTCAATCAGGCCGCCGTCTATGCCTACGCGACGCACAGCTTCGAAACCATCGAACAGCTTGATCGCTGGGGCGTGAAGTTCGAGAAGGACGAAACCGGCGATTACGCGGTGAAAAAAGTCCACCACATGGGCGCCTACGTGCTGCCGATGCCGGAAGGGCACGACATCAAAAAGGTCCTCTATCGCCAGTTGAAACGTGCGCGTGTGAGCATCACCAATCGCCTGGTTTGCACGCGTTTGCTGACTGACGAGGAGGGCACTGTCAACGGGGTGATGGGCTTTGACTGCCGCACCGCTGATTTCCATGTGATCAAAGCCAAAGCGGTGATCCTCGCCTGCGGTGCTGCCGGGCGCCTCGGTCTGCCGTCGTCGGGTTACCTGATGGGCACTTACGAAAACCCGACCAACGCTGGCGACGGTTACGCGATGGCCTATCACGCCGGTGCTGAACTGGCGAATCTTGAGTGCTTTCAGATCAACCCGCTGATCAAGGATTACAACGGCCCGGCCTGCGCTTACGTCACCGGCCCGCTGGGCGGCTACACCGCCAACAACAAGGGCGAACGCTTCATCGAGTGCGACTACTGGAGCGGGCAGATGATGTGGGAGTTCCACCAGGAACTGGAGAGCGGCAACGGCCCGGTGTTCCTCAAACTCGATCACCTCGCCGAGGAAACCATCCAGAACATCGAGGAGATTCTGCACAGCAACGAGCGCCCGAGTCGCGGCCAGTTCCACGCCAATCGTGGCACTGATTACCGCACGCAAATGGTCGAGATGCACATTTCCGAAATCGGTTTTTGCAGCGGTCACTCGGCGTCCGGCGTGTGGGTCAATGAACGTGCCGAGACCTCGGTGAAGGGTTTGTATTCGGCGGGTGACATGGCTGCGGTGCCGCACAACTACATGCTTGGTGCATTCACCTACGGCTGGTTTGCCGGACACAACGCCGCCGATTTCGTCGCCGGTCGCGAGTTTTCTGCGCTGGATACCGCGCAGATCGAGAAGGAAAAAGCCCGGGTCTACGCACCGCTGGATCGCGAACACGGTCTGCCGCCGGCGCAGGTCGAGTACAAGTTGCGGCGCTTCGTTAACGACTATCTGCAACCGCCAAAAGTGACCAAGAAGATGCAGATCGGCCTGCAACGCTTCAGCGGCATCGAACGCGATCTCGAGCAGATGAAGGCCAACAACGCCCACGAACTGATGCGCGCGATGGAAACCAGCGTGATTCGCGACTGCGCCGAAATGGCCGCCCGCGCCTCGTTGTTCCGCGCCGAAAGCCGCTGGGGCCTGTACCACTATCGCGTCGATCACCCGCAGCGCAACGACAGCGAGTGGTTCTGCCATTGCCATTTGAAGAAGGGTGATGACGGCCAGATGACCAGTTTCAAGAAAGCCGTCGAGCCTTACATCATCCCGCTCGATGCTGAAGAAATGCAGGCCTACGACCGCTTGCGGGTCGGCGCTTTCGCCGCTTGATACATCAATAACCAGAGAGCCCGAACCATGGCCTATCAAGCTCAGGAAATCTTCTTCCGCTCCAACGCCCCCGTCACCGTGGACGAGGACAAATGCATCGCCGACAAGGGCTGCACCGTGTGTGTCGACGTTTGCCCGATGGACTTGCTGGCGATCAATCCGGCGACGCAGAAGGCTTATATGGCGTTCGATGAATGCTGGTACTGCATGCCGTGCGAGAAGGATTGCCCGACGGGAGCCGTCAAAGTCGACATCCCCTATCTCCTGCGTTGAAACCCGGACCACTGTGGGAGCGAGCCTGCTCGCGAATGCGGTGGGTCATTGCGCAATGATGTCGACTGATACTCCGCTTTCGCGAGCAAGCTCGCTCCCACAGTGGATCGAGTTACTGCACAAATTGAATACGCCAGAAATCCTGTGGGAGCGAGCTTGCTCGCGAAGAGGCCACCCCAGACAACCCAAAGCCATCCGACAACCCCGGACGCTGGATTCACCGATAACCCCTCGTTTCCCACCGCGCCCTGATCGCGGCGGAGACGAACATCCAATAAATGATTCGAGGGGAAACACTCATGTTGCGTGCAGCAATCGCCGGTCTGGTACTGGCTTCGTTTACCTTGTCGGCCTCCGCCGAAACCATCCGCATTGCCATCGGCACCCAGGACACCACCATCAACTGCGCCGCCGGCGGCTTGTTGATTCGTGAACTCGGTCTGCTCGACAAATACCTGCCCCACGACGGCGCTTACAAAGATGCCAAGTACGACGTGCAGTGGAAAAACTTTACCAGCGGCGCACCGCTGACCAACGAGATGGTCGCCGGCAAACTCGACTTCGGCGCCATGGCCGATTTCCCCGGTGCGTTCAACGGCGTCGCGTTTGAAACCGCCGGCAAGCACAGCCTGTTCATCAGCGTGCTGTCGGGCAGCATCAAGGGCAGCGGCAACGGCATTGTCGTGCCGAGCGCGTCGGGCGTGCAGGCGCTGAGCGAGCTCAAGGGCAAGACCATTTCCGTGCCGTTCGCTTCGACCGCCCACGGCATGCTGCTGCGGGCGGTGGCGGCGCAGGGCTGGGATCCGCTGAAGGACGTCAACATCATCGCCCAGCCGCCAGAGGTCGCCGGCTCGGCGTTGCAGGCCGGCAAGATCGACGCTCACGCCGATTTTGTGCCGTTCGCCGAACTGTTCCCGAGCCGGGGTTTCGCGCGCAAGATTTACGACGGCGCGCAGGCCAACGCGCCGACGTTTCATGGTGCGCTGGTGGATCAGGCTTACGCCAGGAAGTACCCGGAGATCGTCGTCGCGTACCTGCGCGCGAGTATCGAGGCCAATCAACTGCTCGCCGCCGAGCCTGAGAAGTACAGCGAGCTGATCGCCAAAGTCACCGGCGTCGATGCCGAGGTGAACTACCTGTTCCACGGCCCGCTCGGCGTGCAGACCCGCGACCTGAGCTGGAAGCCTGAATATCGCCAGGCAGTCGGCACGGCGATCGATACGTTGAAGCTGCTGAAGAAGGCTGATCGCGGGCTCGATCTGAATACGTTTATTGACGATCAATACATTCGTGCGGCGTTCAAGGCGTCGGGGCTGGATTACACGGCGCAGTTGGCCAATTACGCGCAGACGCCGTTGCAGGCTACAGATGCCGCGACCGGTAAGGCGATCACCGACGTCAACCATGTGGCTGAAATCTGGGTGCGCGGTGAGGACAAGGTGCGCCAGTACGCGTCGGCGGAAGAGGCGTTTACCGCGCTGGCGGCTTTGAAGCAGGCAGGCAAAAACGTGCGGGCGGTGTATGCGCAGGCCAGTGACAGCGGGATCAAGTTGCTCGCGGAGCAGGCGTGGTTTGCCAGTGATGGCAAGGGGCGGTTGAGTGCGTTTTTGCTCAAGGGGCAGGCTCAGCAATATGCCTCGGCGCAGGGTGGCAAAGTCCTCGACTTCACCGACGCCACCACCCAGGCCGTCGCCACCCGTTAACTCAAACGCAGATCGTTCCCACGCTCTGCGTGGGAATGCCTCAATGGACGCTCTGCGTCCGCTTTGGATGTGACGCGGAGCGTCACGGGATGCATTCCCACGCAGAGCGTGGGAACGATCAGAGGTGATATATGTTTTCACGCTGGATCCCCCGAGCCTCATCCTTGCTGCTCTGCCTGCTGTTCTGGCAACTCGCCGCCAGCCACCACTGGAACCTCGGCCTGGTCACCTTCGCTAACGTGCCAACACCCATCGCGGTGATCGAAGCGGCGCTGGGTCTGGGCGATTCCGGCAAGCTCCTGCAACACTTGACCGCCAGCCTCAGCCGCGTCTTCGCCGGCTATATTGCGGCGCTAATCATCGGCATCGCCCTCGGTCTAGCCATCGGCCGCTCGAAATGGGCCGAAGATCTGCTGCTGCCACCGCTCGAAGTCCTGCGCCCGATCCCCGCCGTCGCCTGGATTCCACTGGCGATCCTGATGTTCCCGTCCTCTGAATTGTCGATGGTCTTCATCACTTTCACCGGCGCGTTGTTCCCGATCCTGCTGAATACCGTGCACGGCGTCGAAGGCGTCGATCCGCGCCTGATCGCCTCGGCGAAAAGCCTCGGGGCAGGGCGCCGCGCGATCCTGCTCGAAGTGATCCTGCCCGGCGCCGCGCCGAGCATCATCACCGGCCTGGCGATCGGCATGGGCACTTCATGGTTCTGTCTGGTCACGGCGGAAATGATCTCCGGCCAGTTCGGCATCGGTTACTACACCTGGGAGTCCTACACCATTCAGAACTACGCCGACATCGTCGTCGGCATGCTCCTGATCGGCGTGTTGGGCATGGGCAGCAGTCTGCTGATCAAACGTCTGGGCGGGTTGTTCACGCCTTGGCATCGACCGCGAGGAAAAGCCTGATGAGCGCGATGCAAACCCCGGAAGGGCGGATCGACATTCGCCAATTGTCCATCGTCCTTGGTCAAGGAAAAGAAGCGTTCGAAGCGGTGCGCGAACTCGATTGCCAGATCGAACCCGGCCAATTCGTCTGCATTCTCGGCCCGTCCGGTTGCGGCAAGTCGACCTTGCTCGGCGCGCTGGCCGGGCATCTGAGTGCGCATGCCGGCAGCCTGAAAGTCGATGGCGCAGCGGTGTCCGGTCCGTCACCGCAGCGCGGCATGGTGTTCCAGCACCACACGCTGTTTCCATGGCGCACGGTGCGTGACAACGTTGCGTTCGGCCTGAAAATGCGTGGCATCGGCAAGGCCGAACGCCATCGCGCCGCCGACGAAATCCTCAAACTGGTCGGCCTCGAAGGTTTCGCCGAACGCTGGCCCGATCAGCTTTCCGGCGGCATGCAGCAGCGGGTGGAGATCGCCCGGGTGCTGGTCAATCGCCCACGCTTGTTGCTGATGGACGAACCGTTCGGCGCGCTGGATGCGCTGACCCGTCTGAACATGCAGGAACTGCTGCTGGACATCTGGACGCGCATTCGTACCACCGTCGTCTTCGTTACCCATGACATCGACGAGGCGCTGTTCCTCGCCGATCGCTTGCTGGTGATGAGCGCGCGACCGGGGCGAATCATCGAAGACTTGCGCCTGGATTTCGCCCGGCCACGCACCAGCGAACTGGTCACCAGTCCTGAATTCTCGCGCCTCAAACGCCACTGCCTCGACCTGCTGCGCCACGACAACGACCGGCCGCTGCCGCGCCTCAACCCGCTCGGCCTGCCTCCCGAAAACCCTTTGCCGCGATTTGCCCTATGACCTCTATATTTGCTGTGACCGATAACGATGAAATTCTTGCCCTGCAACCGCGCCTTACTGCTGAAGATGCGGGTGTGCGGCGTATTGCGCTGATTGATCTGGCCGATCTCGAAGAGCCGGATGGCTTGCTCTGGCTGGTCGATCGCCTGGGGCAGGATCCTGCCGAAGACGTCCGCGCCGAAGCCGCGCGTTTGCTCGAGGCCTGGGAAGATGAGGATGTCGTGCAAGCCTTGTGTGAAGCCTTGACCGACTCGTCGCCCGCCGTGCAATCCGCCGCTGCGCAAAGCCTGAGTCTGCTCAAGACTGAAGCGGCGGGGCGGGTGATTCTGCCGTGGACCGATCACGCCGACGTCAGCGTGCGTATCGCCGCGTTCCGCGCCTTGCGTGAACTGCGTTTTGCCGATGCTGCGCCGGCTGCCGTCGCGGCGCTGAACGATGCCGACGCCAGCGTTCGTCGTGAAGCGGTGGGTGTGCTCGGCTGGCTCAAGCAGCTCGACGCGTTATCGGCATTGGCCCGGTTGGCCAGCGACGACCCGGACACCGAAGTTCGCCGCGCCGCCACCGGTGCTCTCGGTTTAGCCTCCAGCGCCGAAGTCTTGCCAGCCCTGCGCCAGGCCTTGCAGGACAACGCCTGGCAAGTGCGCGAAGAAGCCGCAACGACACTGGGCAAGGTCGGCCACCGCGACGCCGGCCCGGCCTTGGTCGAAGCCCTGAGCGATGACTACTGGCAAGTGCGTTTACGCGCCACCCGCAGCCTCGGCCGTTTGCAATTTGCTCCGGCGCTGGACGCGCTGATCGACACCCTCGGCCATCGCATCAGCAACCTGCGCAAGGAAGCCGCGCTGGCCTTGGGCGAACTGAATGATCGCGGCGCCGTGGCCGCGTTGCAGGCCGCGCAGGATGACGGCGACCCGGAAGTGCGCAAAGCCGTGCGCATCGCCCTGAGTCAGTTGCAATGAACCCACTGTCAGTCGGTAACTCGCAGAGCGAAGGCACCTTACGCTTGAGCTGGCCGGACGGCCGCGAACAACAGCTGAACCATGCCGAACTGCGCCGCCAGTGCCCGTGCTCGCAGTGCCGCGCGTTTCGCCTCAAAGGTCTGACGCCGCTGGTGGATGATCGCGTGCGCCTGATCGAACTCAACCCCCAGGGCTATGGCGTGCAACTGGTGTTCAGCGACGGCCATCAACGCGGCATTTACCCTTGGGCCTACCTGGCGAACCTCAACCCTTGATACACCACAGCCCCCTGTAGGAGTGAGCCTGCTCGCGATAGCGGTGGATCAGCCAACATCGTTGTTGAATGACACACCGCTATCGCGAGCAGGCTCACTCCTACAAGGGATCTACGCAATATCCGGGTTATTGGGCGGCCGTCATCGACGGCCGGCAGCCGTGGAAAATATCCAGCCCCGGTTGATACAGCGACGTCTTCACCTCAAACAACCCCAGCACCGAGTGAAACAGGTTGTCGTGGCTCAGATCCGTCTGCCCGGTCTTGCCTTGCAGGCAGCCGCGATCAATCCCCTCACTGGCGAGCGTGCCATTGCCGAACCACATCACCATCGGCACATGGGTCTGCGCTTGCGGTGCCAGCGCATACGGCGCCGCGTGCAGATACAAGCCGTTTTCGCCCAATGATTCGCCGTGATCGGAGACGTACACCATCGAGGTGTCCAGCGAGTCCTGATTGCGCTTGAGCAATTCGATGACCTTGGCGAGGAAATGGTCGGTGTAGAGAATCGTGTTGTCGTACACGTTGACCAGTTCATCGCGGCTGCAACTGCCCAACTGATTGGTGTGACAGATCGGTTTGAAGCGCTCCCTGTCTTTCGGGTAGCGCTGGTAATACTCGGGGCCGTGGCTACCGTCCGCATGCAGGACGATGATCGCGTGGCCCTTGAGGCTGTCGATGTAGCCTTGCAGGTCCGCCAGCAGCGCTTCATCGAGGCAGTTGTTGCCGTCGCAGAACGGCCCCGGCTGGTTCTTCGCGATGTCGCGGTGCGGTACGCGCAGGCAGGTGCCTTTGCAGTCGCTGTTGTTGTCCAGCCACAGCACCTGCACGCCGGCGCGCTGGAGGATGTCGAGCAGGCCTTGGTAGGTTTTGCCTTTCTTGTCGCTGTAGTCCTCACGCGGGAACATCGAGAACATGCACGGTACCGACACCGCCGTCGACGTGCCGCAAGAATGCACTTGAGTGAAATTGAGGATGTCGAGTTTGCTCAACTCGGGATTGGTCTCGCGCTCATAGCCGTTCAGCGAGAAGTGATCGGCGCGGGCGGTTTCCCCGACCACGAAGACCATCAGCGATTTTTTCTCGCGACTGGCCGCCTTGGCACTCATCACCGCGTCTTCGCCGATGGCCTGCACCACGAAGTGCTTTTTGATGCCCAGGCGTTGCTTGGTGTATTTGCTGATCGCGTAGATGTAATTGGTCGGGTTGATGAAGTGAGTGAGCTTGTCTTCTTCGCGAAAGATCGGCGCGTAAGTTGAATAGAACGTGCCCACTGAGGCGGCGATCACCAGCACGCAACCGACGATCACCAGAACCTTGTTGAGCAACCCGCGAAAGAACGGCCGATAACTCACTGGCCAACGCCAGATCAACGCCGCCGGCAGTACGCCGAGCAGCAGCACGTAAGCCAGAAGCTTGCCGTTGAACAGCGCGGTGGCTTCGGCGGGGTTGGTTTCGAAGACGTTCTGGATCATCACCGTGTCGATGGTGATGCCGTACTCGTTCATGAAATACGCGGCGCAGGCCGAGAGCAGGGCAACCACGGTGAGCACAGGTTTCAGTGTCCAGCGGAACGACACCAGGGTCAGCAACAGTGTGATCGCCGCCCACAAAAACAGCCCAAACGAAGCAAAGAATGCCACTTTGTGCGCGCCTTGCAGGGTGATCAGTGTGCCCAGCGCCTTCCAGGTCGCCAGGTTGTACAACGCCACCAGTGCCAGGGAAAACAGCAGCACCAGTCGGGTAGGAGTGATGGACGGTAAACGCAGTCCGTTGCCCAAAGCCATGTCAAACATTCCTCTACATGAATGAAAACCACGCGGTTGCGCGTGTAACTGTAGAAGAACATTAGTAAAAAATTCGTAAACATCCTGTAACAACTACCGAATTCAAAGCAAATCCTTGTAGGAGTGAGCCTGCTCGCGATAGCGGTGTGTCAGGTGTCGATGTGTTGCCTGACACACCGCTATCGCGAGCAGGCTCACTCCTACAATGGATCTCGGTGGGGTCAGAAAGATTTGCTGACGCTGGCGACGACGGTGGCGGTGCAGACATCCTTGAAGCCCCAATTGCTCAGGCATTGGGTTTGTGAGAGATCGGTGTCGATGTAGCTCAGGCCCAACACCACGCCGGCCAGGTTATGGGTGAGTTTGACTTCCCATTCCCGATAACTGTCTTCAGCCTGCCCGGACGCCGAATACAAATGCGGGTCCTTGAAATCCATATTGCCGTAGCGCAACTTCAATCCTGAGTCGTACGGCAGCTCGGTTTCATAACCGATGTAGCTGTACAGCGAACTCTGCTTGCTATCGATCCCCGGCGCATCACCGGAGTAATACGCCGCCAGCTTCACCCCATAAACCCCGAGAATCCCGTAGACCTCGCTCTGGTTGAACTGGCTTTCCTTGGGGTAGGCGTACTTGATGTAGCCCAGGTCGAGGCTGACGTCTTCGGTCGCCTGCCACAGCCAACCGGCGTAGTAGTCGACCTCCTGACGGGTTTTCAGGCCGCCGCCGAAATCGACGTTGGAACTCCAGGCGCCGAGGTACAAGCCGCTGCTGTGAGCGAGGGTCAGGCCGGCCTGCACGGCGGGGTCGTTTTGCGTTTGCGAGATGCCCCGGGTGCGGTAGTCGCTGGCGAGGGTCAGGTCTACCTCCAGCGCAAAGTCATCGTTCAAGGGGATCGCTTGGCTGCTCAACGGCAGCACGCTCAAGAAACTCAGGGCGAACAGGGGCAAGGCTTTCATGTGAAGTCCCGATGTTGTGATTATTTTTGGGCAGTACGAAAACCTTGTAGGAGTGAGCCTGCTCGCGATAGCGGTGTGTCAGGTGTCGATGTGTTATCTGACACACCGCTATCGCGAGCAGGCTCACTCCTACAAAGGAAAGATTGTGTTGTTATTTTGTGGCGGTGTAGACCTGACGGCCGCCGAACCAGGTTTGCAGGACTTGGGTGTCATGCAGGGCTTTGTTGTCGACGCTGAACACGTCGCGGTCGAGCACGATAAAGTCCGCCTGCTTGCCCGGCGTCAGCGAACCGATCTGCTTCTCCAGGCCAATCGTGCGCGCCGCGTTGACCGTGTAGGCATAAAACATCGTGTCGCGGTCCAGACGCTCGTCGGCATTAAGCACGCCCAACGGTCCGACGCGGGTGATCGCCTGCGCCATGGCGTTGAACGGGTTCGGCGTCGACACCGGCCAGTCGCTGGCGCCGGCAATCGTCGCGCCCTGTTTCAACAGCGAATGCGCCGGGTACTGGTAGCGAAAGGCGAGGGCGCTGACGTAGGGCTTGATCATGTCGGTGGTGTAGTCGTCGGCGCTGGCCCACAGCAGTTGCATCGAGGCGATGACGTTGAGCGGTTTGAAACGGGCGAACTCTTTCGGGTTGACCATTTGCAGGTGAGTGATCGAGTGGGTCACGCCACTCTGGCGATCCTTGCGCGCCTGGGCGATGCCGTTCAGCGATTCACGCACCGCGCGGTCGCCGATAGCGTGGATGTGCACCAGCCAGCCGCGTTGGTCGATGGCGCTGACCAGTTCGCCGAAATGCTGCGGGTCGATCAGCAATTCGCCCTGTTTGTGCGAGTTGCTGTACGGATCGATCATCGCCGCGCTCTGCGCCGGGAATTCGATGACGCCGTCGGCGAAGATCTTGATCCCGGGCAATGTCAGGTTGGGGATGCCCTGAAATTGCTGGCGCACCTTGTCCAGCGTATCGAGATCGGCGGGCACGCTTTTCGGGTTGGCCACCAGCAGCGCCGCGACGTGCACGCTCATGTCGCCGCTTTGCGAGAGGGCTTTATAGGCCGGCAGCACGCCGACGGTTTTCTCGGTGGGCTTTAGCGCGAACACCGCTTCGCCCGGCGCAGCGTTGGCGGCCGGGTCCATCCACGCGGTGATGCCGAGGCTGTTGTTGTAGCGCACTGCGGATTTGGCAGCGTTCAACATGTCGGCGGGGCTTGGCACCGGCATTTTCGAGGCGACCCGATCCCAACCGGCGTCGACCACAAAGCCGTTCGGTTCGCCGCTGGCCAGTTTGCCGAGGGTGTCTTTTTCCGCGTCGGGCAGGGTTTTCAGCAGCGCGGCGTCAATGCCGGCGCGTTTGAGCATGACGTTGTTGGCCCACGCGGTGTGGTGGTCGCTGCCGATAAACACCACCGGCACATTGGCCCATTCACCGTTGTTGAAAGTGTTGCCCAAGGCCTCGGCCTGCGCCCAATAAGCCGAACTCATCCCGGCAATGCTCAGCACGTCGCCATGTTTGGCCTTGCCGTCTGCACGCCAGTCGCGCAGACGCTTTTGCAGTTCGTCGAGGCCGACGACCTCGTCTTCCATGTTCGCCGAGACCATTTCCAGTCCGCCGAAAATCGCGTGGGAATGGCTGTCGATCAGGCCGGGCATCAACGCTTTGCCCTTGAGGTCGATGACTTGGGTGCCAGGTTCGATCAAGGCTTTGATCTGTGCGTCGGTGCCGACTTTCAGCACCTTGCCGTTCTCCACTGCCAAGGCTTGCACCTTGGGTTGAGCGCGATCAGCGGTGAAAATCTTGCCGTTGAGCAGGATCAGATCGGGCGCGGCCATGGCTTCCATCGAGGCAAAACTTACAGCGGTTACCAGCAGACTCGGGATGAATCTTTTCATTGAAGATTTCCTTGTTATTGCGTCTGATGGCGAGATTAGTGGCTGGCAACGGCGGACAGAACGCCTCCCTCACGAAAAACGTTTTTGCCTGAATGGAAAAAGCATGGACAAGTTGGGTGCATTGAAAATGTTCGTGGTCACCGCGCAGCTCGGCAGTTTCAGCCGCGCCGCCGAGCAATTGGGCAAAACCCCGTCGGCGCTGACCAAAGCGGTCAATCACCTGGAATCGGAGCTGGGTGCACGGCTGTTCGAACGCAGCACGCGGCGGATTCTGCTCACCGAAATCGGCCGGGTGTATCTGGAAACCGCGCGGCTGGTGTTGCAACGGCTGGACGAGGCCAGCGAGGAAATCGAGCAGTTGCAGCACGGCTTGCGCGGCAGCCTGAAAATCACCGCGCCGCTGGCGTATGGCCGGGCATTTCTCGATGAGGTGTGTGACGGCTTTTTGCAGCAATACCCGCAGATCAGCCTGCAAGTGGACCTGTGCGATGCCTTCGTCAATCTGCTGGAAAGTGGTTATGACCTGGCGTTGCGCGAAGGCCACGATGATTTGCCGGGGCTGATTGCGCGGGTGGTCGGCAGCAATCGTCTGGCCCTGTGCGGCAGCCCGGAATATCTGGCGCGCAAGGGCTTGCCGGTGAATCCGCAGACGCTTGAGCAGCACGAATGGCTGCTTTATCAGCACCCGTTGCTCAGCCGCGAGTTCTGGTGGGCCGAGCGTGACGGCCAGCGTTTGAGTCTGGCGCAACCTACGGCGCCGTTGTTGCGCAGTGACAATTATGATTTGTTGCTGGCCAGTGCCCTGGCCGGGCGCGGTTTGCTGCACACGCCGCTGTGGAGCGCCGCGCCGTACATTGCCGACGGGCGACTGGTGCGGGTCATGGCCGATTACGAGATCGATCCGGATACCTTTGGCCCGCATATTCTGGCGGTGTACCCGAGTCATCGGCGGGCCACGGCCAAGGTTGTTGCCTTCATCGATTACATCGCCGGTTTCCTGGCCTCACGAGGCCTTGGCTAACACCCCCGCACTGATCGTTCCCACGCTCCGGCGTGGGAATGCAGCCCGTGACGCTCCGCGTCACTGGACGCAGAGCGTCCCTAGAGGCATTCCCACGCAGAGCGTGGGAACGATCAAGCTCCTACGTCGGCCTAGGCCGACTGGCGGCGCTTGTCAGGAAAATCCTACAGGAGTACAAATGTACTCCATGACGAACCTGACTCCCCGCCGTACCGCCATTCTGACGTTTATCCGCGATCGCATCGCCGAACACGGTCAGCCCCCAAGCCTCGCTGAAATCAGCGAGGCTTTTGGTTTTGCCTCGCGCAGCGTGGCGCGCAAGCACGTGCTCGCGCTCACCGAAGCCGGTTTTATCGAGGTCAACCCGCATCAGGCCCGGGGCATTCGCCTGCTCGGGCAACCGCCGCGCCCGGAGCTGCTCGACATCCCTGTGCTCGGCCGCGTCGCTGCCGGTGCGCCGATTGGCGCCGATGCCGACATTCATAGCCGCTTGCTGCTCGACCCGGCGCTGTTCTCGCGGACACCCGATTACATGCTGCGGGTGCAGGGCGATTCGATGATCGAGGACGGCATCCTCGACGGTGATCTGGTCGGCGTGAAGCGCAATCCCGAGGCGCTCAACGGCCAGATCGTCGTGGCGCGGCTCGACGGTGAAGTCACCATCAAACGCTTCGAACGGCTCGGCGATGAGGTACGGCTGCTGCCGCGCAACCCGGCGTACCAGCCGATTGTCGTGCGCGACACTCAGGACCTGGCCATCGAAGGGGTGTTCTGCGGTCTGGTGAGGCAAGGCTGATGGGCGCCGTCGTTGCGTTGGATACGCTATTCAATGGCGGCCAGGTCTGGAGGGGCCGGGCTGCGCCGCCGGCCGCCAGTCCGCAACCGACCGGCCATGCCGCGCTGGACGCGGCCCTGCCCAGCGGTGGCTGGCCGGAAGCGGCACTGAGCGAAATCCTTCTGGCCGGCCCCGGTGTCGGCGAACTGCAACTGGTCTGGCCGACGCTGGCGCGGTTGTCGGCGGCGGGCGAGCGCATTGTGCTGGTGGCGCCGCCGTTCGTGCCGTACCCGCAGGCGTGGGAGAACGCCGGGATCGATTTGCGCCAGTTGTCGGTGATTCAGGCCAGTGAACGCGATGCCTTGTGGGCGGCGGAACAATGCCTGCGCTCAGGCAGTTGCGGCGCGGTGCTGTGCTGGCCGCACAAGGCCGATGACCGCGCGTTGCGGCGTTTGCAGGTGGCGGCGGAAACCGGCCAGACCCTGGCGTTTGCCTGGCGTCCGTTGAGCGAAGCGGTCAACCCGTCACCGGCGGCACTGCGCATTGCCATCGACGCCAAACCCGCGCAGTTGCGCGTGCTCAAGTGCCGTGGCGGTTTGGCGCGTGCGGCACCGATTGCCTTTGCCGTGGGTCACTGAGGTCGCCATGCGCTGGGTGTGTATTCTGTTTCCGCAATTGGCCCTCGACGCCGTGCTGCGTCAGCGTCCCGATCCCGATGAGCCATTAGTGCTGCTCAACGGCCCGGCCCAGCGCCGGGTGCTGCAAGCAGTCAACCCGGCGGCGCGCAAACTCGGTTTGCGTCCTGGCCAGTCGATGACCGCTGCCCAGGCCATGAGCAAAGGTTTCGCCACCGCCGATTACGAGGCCGCCGAGGTTGAGCACTGGCAGCAGTTTCTCGCTGCGTGGGCCTACGGTTTCAGCGCGCAGGTCAGCGTGCATTACCCGCGCGCCGTGGTGTTCGAGATCGAATCGAGCCTGGGTCTGTTCGGTTCCTGGGCGCAGTTTGAAGCACGGTTGCGCAAGGAACTGAGCGATCTGGGCTTTCGCCATCGCATCGTTGCCGCACCGAATCCGGTGGCGGCGCGGGTACTGGCCAATGCTTACGACGGCTTGGTGGTGCCGGACGGCGAAGCCTTGCAGCATCACCTCGGCCAGTTGCCCGTCGACCGTGTCGGCCTGGAGCCGAGCGTGGCCACGGCGTTGTCGCGCATGGGCTTGCGCAACCTCACTCAGGTGCAGAGCCTGCCGCGTCAGGCGCTGGCCCGACGCTTCGAAGCGCAGATGCTCAAGCACCTCGACACCTTGTTTGGCGCGCGACCGTTGGCGCTGGAATTCTACTTGCCGCCCGATCGTTTCGATGTGCGCATCGAACTCAACTTTGACGTGCAATCCCATCAGGCGCTGCTGTTTCCGCTACGGCGTTTGACTGGCGATCTGTCGGCGTTCCTTTGCGGGCGCGACAGCGGCGTGCAGCGTTTCGACCTGCATCTGGAACACGCCGGGCTGCCGGACAGCGTGATCAAGGTCGGTTTGCTCAGCGCCGAACGTGATCCGGCGATGCTTTTTGAACTGGCGCGCGGGCGGCTGGAGCAAGTGCAGGTCGAGGCGCCCGTGCGTGGCTTTCGTCTGCGTGCCGAGGATCTGCCGAGCTTCGTGCCGCAGTTTCAGGAACTGTTCGATGACCGTCCGCAACAGACCTTGCCGTGGGAGCAATTGCGCGAACGCCTGCGCGCACGCTTGGGCGATGACGCCGTGCAGGGGTTGCGCTTTCAGGCCGATCATCGCCCCGAGTGCGCGTGGCAGCACGGCGTCGACAAACAGCGCTGCGCAGGTTTGCCCAGTGTGCACCGTCCAGGCTGGCTGCTTGGCGAGCCGCAAAGCGTGGCAGAAGGTTCGGCGCGGATTCTCATGGGCCCGGAGCGCATCGAATCCGGCTGGTGGGACGGCGCCGATGTGCGCCGCGATTATTACCTGATCCAGAACCGCGCCGGTCAGCAGGGTTGGGCTTATCGCGCGGTGGGCGAGGGCGGTCCGTTGTGGCTGCAGGGCTGGTTTGCATGAGTGACGGTTATGCCGAACTGCACTGCCTGTCGAACTTCAGTTTTCAGCGCGGTGCGTCCAGTGCGCTGGAACTGTTTCAACGGGCAAAAAAGCACGGCTATCAGGCACTGGCGATTACCGATGAATGCACGCTGGCCGGGATTGTGCGGGCCTGGCAAGCGGCGAAGTCAGTTGAGCTGCCGCTGATTATTGGCAGTGAAGTGCGCATTGAAAACGGCCCGAAACTGGTGCTGCTGGTGGAGAATCTTGCGGGCTATCAGGCGCTTTGCGGCTTGATCACCCGTGCACGACGGCGCACGCAGAAAGGCCAGTATCAGGTGCTGCGCGAGGACTTCGCTGAGTCGTTGCCGGGGTTGCTGGTGTTGTGGGTGCCGGACTCACTCGATGACGTGGAAGAGGGCCGTTGGCTGCAGCAGACCTTCGGCGAACGCCTGTGGCTAGCGGTACAGTTGCATCGCGGTCAAGACGATCAGCAACGGCTGGCGAGCTTGTTGAGTCTGGCCGCCGAGTTGCAGATTCCGCCGGTAGCCAGCGGCGATGTGCACATGCACGCCCGTGGCCGGCGCGCCTTGCAGGACACCATGACCGCGATCCGGCATCACGTGCCGGTGGCCGAAGCCGGGCTGCGTTTGCACCCCAATGGCGAGCGCCATTTGCGCAGCGTCGAGGTGTTGCGCGAGTTGTATCCGCAGGCCTTGCTGGATGAATCGGTGAATCTGGCCCGACGCTGCACCTTCGATCTGGGCGAGTTGCGTTATCAATATCCCAAGGAGCTGGTGCCCGAGGGGCACAGCGCCAGTTCCTGGCTAAGGCAACTGACCAAGGAAGGCATCGCCTGGCGCTGGGAGAAGGGCGCGCCCTTCAAGGTGCTGAGGCAGATCAACAAGGAGCTGAAGCTGATCGCCGAACTCGGCTATGAAAGCTACTTCCTCACCGTACACGACGTGGTGCGTTTTGCCCGTGAGCAAAAAATCCTCTGTCAGGGCCGTGGCTCGGCGGCCAACTCGGCGGTGTGTTTTGCCTTGGGCATCACCGAGATCGACCCGGACCGCACCACGTTGCTGTTCGAGCGCTTCATGTCCAAAGAGCGTAACGAACCGCCAGACATCGACGTCGACTTCGAACACGAACGTCGCGAAGAAGTCCTGCAATACGTGTTTCGCCGTTATGGCCGTGGTCGTGCGGCGCTGACGGCGGTGGTCAGCACCTACCACGCTGCCGGCGCGGTGCGTGATGTGGCCAAGGCCCTGGGCCTGCCGCCCGATCAGATCAATGCACTGGCCGATTGCTGCGGCCACTGGAGCGATGAAACCCCGCCGCTCGCGCGTTTGCTCGAAGGCGGTTTCGACCCGGACAGCCCGGTGTTGCGCCGGGTGCTGAGCCTGACCGGGCAGTTGATCGGTTTCCCCCGGCACCTGTCGCAACATCCCGGCGGCTTTGTGATTTCCGAGCAGCCGCTGGACACGCTGGTGCCGGTGGAGAACGCCGCGATGGCCGAGCGCACGATCATTCAGTGGGACAAGGACGACCTCGACGCGGTCGGCCTGCTCAAGGTGGATATCCTCGCCCTCGGCATGCTCAGCGCGATCCGCCGGTGTTTCGACCTGCTGCGCCGTCATCGCAATCAGAATTTGAGCCTGGCGACGATCCCGGCCGAAGACAAACCGACCTACGAGATGATCAGCCGCGCCGACACCATTGGCGTGTTCCAGATCGAATCTCGCGCACAGATGTCGATGCTGCCGCGCCTGAAACCGGCGAAGTTCTACGACCTGGTGATTGAAGTGGCCATTGTCCGCCCGGGGCCGATTCAGGGCGGGATGGTCCATCCGTATCTGCGGCGACGGAACAAGGAGGAAGAGGAAACCTACCCGTCGCCGGAGCTGGAAGTGGTGCTCAAACGCACCCTCGGCGTGCCGCTGTTTCAGGAACAGGTCATGCAGATCGCCATCGTCGCCGCCGATTACAGCCCCGGCGAGGCCGATCAGTTGCGCCGCTCGATGGCCGCGTGGAAACGTCACGGCGGACTGGAACCACACAAGGAACGCCTCGCCGCCGGCATGAAGAAGAACGGCTACACGCCGGAGTTCGCCGCGCAGATCTTCGAGCAGATCAAAGGCTTTGGCAGCTACGGTTTTCCCGAATCCCACGCCGCCAGTTTTGCCTTGCTGACCTATGCCAGTTGCTGGCTCAAGTGCCACGAACCGGCGGCGTTCGCCTGCGCGTTGATCAACAGTTGGCCGATGGGTTTCTACAGCCCGGACCAGATTCTCCAGGACGCACGCCGCCATCAGTTGCAGATTCGCCCGGTCGACGTGCGCGCCAGTGACTGGGATTGCAGCCTGGAAACCACCACGGCGGCGCAACCGGCGATTCGTATGGGCCTGCGCATGATCAAAGGGTTTCGCGAGGAGGATGCCCGGCGCATCGAAGCGGCGCGGGCGCGTGGGACGTTTGCCGATGTTGCTGACCTGGGCGAGCGGGCGGCACTCGACAGTCGGGCGCAGGCATTGCTGGCCGACTCCGGGGCGTTGCGCGGCCTGGCCGGGCATCGGCATCGGGCGCGCTGGGAAGTCGCCGGGGTGCAGAAGCAACTGGGCCTGTTTGCCGGGTTGCCGAGTCAGGAGGAGGCCGAGGTGGTGCTGCCCAAACCCAGCGTTGGCGAGGATCTGCATGCCGATTACAGCACCGTCGGCACCACGTTGGGGCCGCATCCGCTGGCGCTGTTGCGCGGTGAACTCAAAGCCCGGCGTTGCCGCAGTTCGCAGGAACTGCTTGAGGTCGAGCACGGTCGGCCGGTGAGCGTCGCCGGGCTGGTGACCGGACGCCAACGACCGGGCACCGCCAGCGGTGTGACGTTTGTGACCCTGGAAGACGAATTCGGCAACGTCAACGTGGTGGTCTGGCGCGATCTGGCCGAGCGTCAGCGGCAAGTGCTGGTCGGTTCGCAACTGCTCAAGGTCGACGGCCGCTGGGAGCGCGAAGGCGAAGTGCGCCACCTGATCGCTGGCCGGCTGAGCGACCTCAGCCCGTTGCTCAACGGCATCCGCGTGCAGAGCCGCGATTTCCATTAGCGCACCGACCCCTTGTCTGATCGTTCCCACGCTCTGCGTGGTAACGCTTCCAGTGACGCTCCGCGTCACAGCGGACGCGGAGCGTCCGTGGCTGCATTCCCACGCAGAGCGTGGGAACGATCAAGTCCGGTACAGCCAATTCACTGGCGTCAAAAAAACCTGTCCTCAATGATGGCACTTTGTCATAATGCCGCCCCTTTTCAGCTCCCGCCGCGCATCGCCGCGCCGGGACATCCCCGTTTTTCAAAGGAATACTCAGTGAGAATGATCTCCCGGATGCTGGTCTCAGGCGTCGCGATTGCTGTGCTTGGCACGATGGCTGGCACACTCTCAGGTTGCGCGACGGAAAGCTCGCGCGCCTTGCCGGTGGCCAAGGTTGAAAGCGCCTCCCAGGTCTGGACCGGTGTTCGTGTGCCAATGGCCGTGGGCAAGTTCGACAACCGCTCCAGCTACATGCGCGGGATCTTCTCCGACGGCGTCGACCGTCTCGGTGGCCAGGCCAAGACCATCCTCATCACCCACTTGCAGCAGACCAACCGCTTCAGCGTGCTGGATCGCGACAACATGGGTGAAATCCAGCAGGAAGCCGCGATCAAGGGCCAGGCCCAACGCTTGAAAGGCGCTGATTACGTGGTCACCGGTGACGTCACCGAGTTCGGCCGCAAAGAGACTGGCGATCACCAGTTGTTCGGCATTCTCGGTCGCGGCAAGACTCAAGTGGCTTACGCCAAGGTCAACCTGAATATCGTCAACATCAGCACTTCCGAAGTGGTGTATTCGACCCAGGGCGCCGGCGAATACGCCTTGTCCAACCGCGAAATCATCGGCTTCGGCGGCACCGCTGCCTACGACTCCACCCTCAACGGCAAAGTACTGGATCTGGCCATGCGCGAGGCGATCAATCGTCTGGTCGATGGCATGAACGCCGGTGCCTGGAAACCGGGCAACTGATCGACGCCCATTGCAAGGAGCAACACCCCATGACTTTGAATTTTTCGCGCGCGTTGATGGCGCTGACGCTGGCTGCCAGTGCCTTGCTGGCCGGTTGTGCCTCCGGCCCGCAAACCCTGTACCAATGGGAAGGCTACGAGCCACAGGTTTACGAATACTTCAAAGGCGAAGAGCCGAAAGAAGCCCAGGCTGAAGCGCTGGAACGTGACCTGCAGAAAATCCGCTCCACCGGCAAAGCCGTACCGCCGGGTTACCACGCGCACCTTGGCCTGCTCTATCTGAGCATGGGCAAGGACGACCAGATGGTGCAGCAGTTCAAAACCGAGAAAACCCTGTTCCCCGAATCCGGCACGTACATGGATTTCCTGCTCAAGAACGCCAAGACCGGAGACGCGAAATGATCGCGCGCACTTTGAAGCTGCTGGCCGCCGGTTTGGCCCTGACTGTGCTGGGTGGCTGCGTTGCGCCCAAGACCGTGGATTACTCGGCCTACAAGCAGGCGCGGCCGAAAACCATTCTGGTGCTGCCACCGCTGAACACCTCGCCGGATGTGAAGGCGTCGTACAGCCTGCTGTCGCAAGTGACGTTTCCGCTGGCCGAGGCCGGTTACTACGTGCTGCCGATCGCGCTGGTTGACGAGACGTTCCGCCAGAACGGCCTGACCACCCCGGACGACATCCACCAGGCACCGCCGAGCAAACTGAAGGAAATCTTCGGTGCGGATGCGGCGCTGTACATCACCGTGACCGAGTACGGCACGCGTTACATGGTGATCAGCAGCGAAACAGCAGTGACCGCAACGGCGAAACTGGTCGACCTGAAAAGCGGCACGACGCTGTGGACCGGCTCGGCGCGGGCGTCGAGCGAAGAGGGCGGCAATAGCAATGCCGGCGGTATCGTCGGCATGCTGATCTCGGCGGCGGTGAAGCAGATCATCAACAGCTCCACCGATGCCGGCTACCCGATTGCCGGTGTGGCGAGCAATCGTCTGCTCTCGGCCGGACATCGCGCAGGCCTGCTGTACGGCCCGCGCTCGCCGAAGTACGGCACGGACTAAGCCCGGTAATGATCGTTCCCACGCTCTGCGTGGGAACGCATCCCGTGACGCTCCGCGTCACAGTGGACGCAGAGCGTCCATGGCGGCATTCCCACGCAGAGCGTGGGAACGATCAGTAGTCAACGCTCTGGCCAAAACCGCTCACCACCGCCCGATCGCATCCAGGCCCAATTGATCGATGTACAGCGACTTCGGATCGATCAACTCATCGCGTACATGCGCCATCACCACCTCGCCAAAAATGATCTCCCGCGACTGACCGATGTTCAGCGTCATCCTCCGTCGGTATGCAATATATGAATGCAATTTGCCAAGGCCCGGATTAACCTGCGTCTGCCGCCCTTTTCCATGGCCAGGCATCGCCAGGGGCTGGTTGCCTGACGCTAAAGGAGTGTTCGAATGACCGAAAAGAAACCGGAAACCACGGTCGACCGCGTCTACCAAGGGGTTTACGAGGCGATCAGCAAGCGCTCGTTGCGCCCGGGCATGAAGCTGGGCGAGGCCTCACTGGCCGAGTTATTCAATGTCAGCCGCACGTCGGTGCGCGCTGCATTGAAGCAATTGGAGGCCGACGGACTGGTCACCACCGAGCCCAATAAAGGTGCATCGGTGTCGCTGCCGAGCAACGAAGAGATCCGTTCGCTGTTTGAAACCCGGCGGCTGATCGAGATCGGCATCGTCACCGAACTGTGCCGGCGCAAGGACACTGCCGCGATGCAGGATTTACGCGAACACCTGCTGCTGGAAGATGAAGCCCACGCCGCCGGCGATCACGAACGGTTGATTCATCTGCTCGGCGAGTTCCACATCAAACTGGCGCGCAGTCTGAATAATCCGGTGTTGCTCGACTGGTTCCAGAAGCTGATTTCGCGCGCCTCGCTGTACGCCGCTGCGCTGGACGATGACAGTCATGAAGTGTGTCGCGACGACGAACACCTGCGCCTGATCGAGTACATCGAGGCGGGCAATCAGAGCGCCGCCATCGAGCTGACCTGCATGCATTTGAACGGCATCGAGAAGGCCATTCTCGACGTCGCCGCAAAGATGAAAACTGGCTACCATCCGCTCAAACACTTGATCGGGGTGTGAGTTTCGGCCGAGCGTGAAAT
This sequence comes from Pseudomonas sp. AIG, assembly GCF_977020205.1. Lineage (NCBI taxonomy): Bacteria > Pseudomonadati > Pseudomonadota > Gammaproteobacteria > Pseudomonadales > Pseudomonadaceae > Pseudomonas > Pseudomonas sp. AIG. Next base: position 43,194 of record NZ_CDROCK010000025.1, read on the forward strand.
CGGCTATACCTCAGATGAAACCATTGCGAATGAAGACGCTCGAAACAGACGGGCGTCGCGTTGCGCTGGCGCGGCAATTTATCGGGCAATCACCTAAGGGCACTGAGTCAGTCGATGCAGTTTTTATCCGATAGCCATGGGTGTGACGGCTGGAAAGGCGAGATGGCCGGGCGTATCAGTGCGTTCGACTGGCGCCACACCGAGCTCGGCCCGCTGGATAACTGGCCGGCCAGCTTGTGCAGCGCCGTGCAATTGATGCTGGCCTCGCCGCTGCCGATGGTCATGCTTTGGGGCCGTGCCGGCTACATGATCTACAACGATGCCTACTCGATATTTGCCGGTGGTCGCCATCCGTATCTGCTCGGCTCGCCGGTTGAACTGGGCTGGCCGGAAGTTGCCGACTTCAACCGGCACGTGGTCGATACCTGCCTGGCCGGCGGCACCTTGTCGTTTCGCAATAAAGAGTTGGTGTTGTTGCGCGATGGTGTTCCCGAAGACGTCTGGATGGACCTGTATTACAGCCCGGTGGCCAATGATGACGGCAAGCCGGCCGGGGTCATGGCGATGGTGGTGGAAACCACCGAATTCGTGCACTCCGAACGCCGGCGTCAGGAAGCCGAAAGCGCTTACCGCGCCGACAACGAACGGGTGCGGCTGGCGCTGAATGCCGGGGCCTTGCTCGGCTCGTTTGTCTGGGACGTGAAAAACAACACGTTGTCGGCAGACGAGCGATTCGCCCGTACGTTCTCCTATCCGCCGAATCAGGACCTGAGCAATCTGGCCCAGGACATTGCTGAATCGCGCATTCATCCCGATGACCACGCCTGGGTACAAGAGCGCGTCGCTCATTCCGTGCAGACCGGCGAGCCGTACAACGCCGAATACCGTGTGCAGCGCAGCGACGGCAGTTACCTGTGGGTGCTGGCCAGTGGCGGCTGCGAGTTCGACGAACAGGGCAAGCCGTTACGCTTCCCCGGCGTACTGATCGACATCCATGAACGCAAGATCGCCGAAGAATCCCTGCTCAAATTTACCCGCAACCTCGAACAGCGCGTGGGCGAGGAAGTCGAGGCGCGGCTGGCGGCTGAAGAGCAGTTGCGCCAGTCACAGAAGCTCGAAGCGATTGGCGGGCTGACTGGCGGCGTCGCTCACGACTTCAACAATTTGCTGCAAGTGATCGCCGGCAATCTGCATCTGCTCGCGCGCCACGAACCGAACAACGCCAATGTACAGCGCCGGGTCAGTGCCTCGCTGGCAGCGGTCGAGCGCGGCGCCAAGCTGTCCTCGCAATTGCTCGCATTTGCCCGGCGCCAGCCGTTGTCGCCGGCGGTGTGCAATCCGCAGCAAATCTTCGAAGGCGTTGGCGAGTTACTGCAGCGGGCGCTGGGCGAAACCATTCAGATCGATGTGCAGTTGCCGCAGCAACCTTGGCACATCAACGTCGACCGCAATCAACTGGAAAACGCGATTCTCAATCTGGCGATCAACGCCCGGGATGCGATGAAGGGCGAGGGCACCATTGCGCTCAGCGCTGCCAATGTGCGACTCGAACGCGAGTTCTGTGCCGGTAAAGGCATCGTCCCCGGCGAGTTTGTCCGCGTTGCGGTCTGTGACACCGGCGCCGGTATCCCGCCAGAGATTCTCGAGCAAGTGTTTGAGCCGTTTTTCACCACCAAGGCCGATGGTCAGGGCACCGGGCTGGGCCTGAGCATGGTGTTCGGCTTCGTCAAGCAGAGCGGCGGGCATGTCGAGATCACCAGCGCTTTGGGCGAGGGCACGCGGGTGCAGTTGTACTTCCCGCGCAGCCTGCGGCCGATCCTTGATGAGGCGCCCAATCTGCAAAGGCAGCAGAGCGGCGGCCACGAGACGATTCTGGTGGTCGAGGACAACGACGCCGTGCGCACTTCGGCGGTCGAGCTGTTGCGCGAGGAGGGCTATCGCGTGTTGACCGCCGGCCACGGCGATGCGGCCATGCAAATGCTTCTCGAAGGTGTCGAGGTCGATCTTATCTTCACCGATGTGGTCATGCCGGGGCTGATCAAAAGCTCCGACCTGTTCGCCTGGGCCAAGGTGCAGACGCCGCCGGTGGCGGTGCTGTTCACCTCCGGGCATACCCGCGACATCATTTCGCGCAATCACCAGTTAAGCCCCGACACCCATTTGCTGAGCAAACCGTACAGCCCGGAAGCCATGTTGCAGATGATTCGGGTGGTGCTCGGTAGCTGAGCGTTGAACATTCCTTCACCAAGGCAGGTCGATGACTTCCAAACGCACCTCCAAAGCGCCCGCCGGCATGGTCCGGGTGCGCGGCGCCCGTGAACACAACCTGAAAAACGTCGACGTCGACATTCCTCGCGATGCGCTGGTGGTGTTTACCGGGGTGTCCGGTTCGGGCAAATCCTCGTTGGCTTTCTCGACTTTGTATGCCGAAGCCCAACGCCGCTACTTCGAATCAGTGGCGCCGTATGCGCGACGGCTGATCGATCAGGTCGGCGTGCCGGATGTCGATTCCATCGAAGGCCTGCCACCGGCCGTGGCCCTGCAACAGCAGCGCGGTACGCCGAGTACGCGCTCGTCGGTGGGCAGCGTCACGACGTTGTCGAGCCTGATCCGCATGCTCTATTCGCGCGCCGGCAGTTATCCGCCGGGGCAGCCGATGTTGTACGCCGAGGATTTTTCACCGAACACCCCGCAAGGCGCCTGCCCGGAGTGCCATGGCCTCGGCCGTGTCTATGAAGTCACCGAAGCGCTGATGGTGCCGGATCCGAACCTGACCATTCGCCAGCGCGCCGTGGCGTCCTGGCCGCTGGCGTGGCAAGGGCAGAACCTGCGCGACATCCTCGTGACCATGGGCATCGACGTCGACATCCCGTGGAAGAAATTGCCGAAAAAACAGCGCGACTGGATTCTCTTCACCGAGGAAACCCCGACGGTGCCGGTGTATGCCGGGCTGACCCCGGAAGAAACCCGCGTCGCCCTCAAGCGCAAGATGGAACCGAGCTACCAAGGCACCTTCAGCGGCGCCCGCCGCTACATCCTGCACACCTTCACCCATTCGCAAAGTGCGCTGATGAAGAAGCGCGTTTCACAGTTCATGCTCGGCAGCCGTTGCCCGGTATGTGACGGCAAACGCCTGAAGCGTGAGGCGTTGTCGGTGACCTTTGCCGGGTATGACATCGGTGAGCTGTCGCAGATGCCTTTACTGCAAGTGGCCGAAGTATTACGGCCGGTGGCGGCCGCCAGTTATCTGCAGCAGGCTGAAGAAACCGGTGAGACGTTGAGCCATGCGCAAACCCGCGAGGCCCGCCAGCAACGCGTGGCCCACGGCGCCAGCGGCCACGGCTCCGCGCCCGACGTTCGCCACACGCCGAACCTGTCGCTGGAGAAACGCCTGGCGGCGCAGCGCATTGCCGAGGACCTGTTGGAGCGGGTCAGCACCCTGACCGATCTGGGCCTCGGTTATCTGGCGCTGGAGCGCAGCACGCCGACGCTGTCGTCGGGTGAGTTGCAGCGCTTGCGGCTGGCAACGCAACTGGGTTCTCAATTGTTCGGGGTGATCTATGTACTCGACGAACCCTCCGCCGGTTTGCATCCGGCTGATGGCGAAGCGTTGTTCGAGGCCTTGCAGCGCTTGAAGGCCGACGGCAACACGTTGTTTGTGGTCGAGCATGACCTGGAAACCATGCGCCGCGCCGATTGGCTGATCGACGTCGGCCCGGCGGCGGGCGAACAGGGTGGACAGGTGCTGTACAGCGGCCCGCCGGCAGGTCTGGCCGAGATCGAACAGTCGCAGACGCGGGCTTATCTGTTTGCCGAATCGCAACGTCAGACACGCGCTGCGCGCAAACCGACGGCGTGGCTGAAACTCGACGGCATCAGCCGCAATAACCTGAACAACCTCAGTGCCGAATTTCCGCTGGGCTGCTTCACGTCGGTGACCGGCGTGTCCGGCTCCGGCAAGTCGAGTCTGGTCAGTCAGGCGTTGCTGGAACTGGTCGGCGCGCAGTTGGGGCGGTCGACGGTGGACAGCGAGCCGGAAGAGCTCAGCCTTGAAGACGACGCACCGCAACTCAGCAGCGGCCAGGTCACGTCGGGGCTGGAGTCGATCAAGCGACTGGTGCAGGTCGATCAGAAACCCATCGGCCGCACGCCACGCTCCAATCTGGCGACCTACACCGGGCTGTTCGACAACGTCCGTAAGCTCTACGCCGCGACCGACGCTGCAAGGGCGGCGGGCTATGACGCCGGGCAGTTTTCCTTCAACGTCGCCAAGGGCCGTTGCGCCACCTGCGAGGGCGAAGGCTTTGTCAGTGTCGAGTTGTTGTTCATGCCGAGTGTCTATGCGCCGTGCCCGACCTGCCATGGTGCTCGGTATAACCCGCAGACGCTGGCGATTCTCTGGCAGGGTTTGAGCATTGCGCAAGTGCTGCAATTGACCGTGGAGGAGGCGGTGGAAGTCTTCGCCGAGCAAGCGGGGATTCGCCGGTCACTGGAAGTGCTGCGAGACATCGGCCTGGGTTATCTGCGCCTGGGTCAGCCGGCCACGGAACTGTCCGGCGGTGAAGCGCAGCGGATCAAACTGGCCACCGAGTTACAGCGCAACCAGCGCGGCGCAACCTTGTACGTGCTGGATGAACCAACCACCGGACTGCATCCGCGCGATGTCGATCGGTTGCTGGAGCAACTGGATACGCTGGTGACGGCGGGGCATACGGTGATTGTCGTCGAGCACGAAATGCGCGTGGTGGCGCAGAGTGACTGGGTGATCGACATCGGGCCGGGGGCGGGGGATCAGGGCGGCCGAATCGTGGTCGCGGGCACGCCGCAGAAGGTTGCGGCGAGCAAGAAGAGCAAGACTGCGCCGTTTCTGGCTAGAGCGTTGAACCGATAGGTGGGTTGGCAGGGCTGATGTCTTCGTCGGAACGCCGCCCGGAGCAAGCTCGCCTACCCATATCCCGCGTACACGCCGAACCCTGTAGGAGTGAGCCTGCTCGCGATAGCGGGGTGTCAGCCACAGATGAATTGGCTGACCTGACGCCATCGCGAGCAGGCTCACTCCTACAGTGGATCTGTGTTCGACATTAATCCCCGTGGGAGCTGCGGTCAGGCACCATCGAGGGTGCGGCGGACCTTGTCGAGCAGTTCACTGATCTGGAACGGCTTGACCAGCATGTCCATGCCACTGCCCAGAAACACCTGACGGTTGATCGCCGTCTCCGCATACCCGGTCATGAACAGAATCGGCAAGCCTTCACGCCACCCCCGCGCAACATCCGCCAATTCCCGTCCACTCATGCGCGGCAGGCCGACGTCGGTCAATAGCAGGTTGATCGACGGGTCATTCTGCAAGCGCTCCAGCGCTGTCTCGATATCCGCCGCCTGGGTGCAGCGATAACCGGCGTCCTCCAGCACTTCCGTGACAAACATGCGCACCGACGGCATGTCTTCGACAATCAGCACATGCTCGCCGGTGCCTTGCGGATCGACCACGGGCGCGGGGATGTCGGCACCGGTCGGGTCGGTGGTGGCCGGCAACATGATCGTCACTTCGGTGCCGCGCCGGGCGACGCTGCGGATGTGCGCATCGCCGCCCGACTGGCGGGCGAAACCATAGATCGTCGACAACCCCAGCCCAGTACCCTGGCCCAACGGTTTGGTGGTGAAAAACGGGTCGAAGACCTTGTCGATGACGTTGTGCTCGATCCCGGTGCCGTCGTCACGCACCGACAACGCCACGTAAGCGCCATCGGCCAGATTCGGGTCGCCATGGGAGTAGGCGGCGTAGGTGCTGACCCAGATATTGCCCCCCGCCGGCAGCGCATCGCGGGCGTTGATCACCAGATTCAACACCGCGCTTTCCAGTTGCACCGGGTCGACCAGAGCGATTGCCGGTTTGTTGGTCAGCTCAAGCTTGAGGCTGATGCGTTCACCGATGGTGCGCATCAGCAGTTCTTCCAGCGAACGCACGTGATCGTTGATGTCCACCGGCCGCGTATCCAGCGGTTGCTGACGGGCGAAGGCCAGCAAACGATGGGTGAGGGACGCCGCGCTCATCGCCGAATTCAGCGCCGCTTCAGAATAAAACTGCACCTTGTCCAGACGCTCATCGGCGACGCGTTTCTGGATCAATTCCAGGCTGGTGATGATCCCGGTCAGCAGGTTGTTGAAGTCGTGGGCGATACCGCCGGTGAGCTTGCCCAGGGCATCCATCTTCTGCACTTGCAGCAGCTGCGCTTCGGCGCGCACGCGTTCGGCGGTTTCCTTGGCCAGTTGCGTGGTGGTGTCGTCCAGACGGGCCAGATGCGAGCGCTCGCGATGGCGGTGTTCGGTGACGTCTTCGACAAATACCAGGCTCAGTTCGGGCGTGCGGTACGGCGAAATCTGCCACTCAGTCTCGCGAATCTCGCCCTGCACGTGCATGTTCAGCGTGCCTTTCCAGCGCTCGCCATCGACCAGCCGCAGGCGCAGTTCATTGAGGATGGCGCTCTGGTCCTCGGCGAAACATTCACGCAGGGTTTGCGGGTCGTGATTGTCGAGAATCAGTTGTGCGAAGGCATGGTTGCATTCGTGCACCTTGAGGCTGGCGTCGAGTACGGCAATCGGCGCGGACACATTGACGAAAATTTCGCGGAACCGCGCTTCACTTTCACGCAGGGCATTTTCCGTGTCGCGCACCCGCAACAGCGTGCGCAGGGTGGCCAGCAGCACGTCCGGGTCGACCGGGTGGATCAGGTAAGCGTCGGCCCCGGCGTCGAGGCCGGTGATGATGTCGCCGGTCTGGATCGACGCGGCGGACACATGGATGACAGGCAGCAGCGCGGTGCGCGAGTCAGCACGCAGAATCCGCACAATGTCGAAACCGCTCATGTCCGGCAGATTGACGTCGAGGATCAACGCGTCGAGCGTTTCGCTGTCAATCAGCGCCAGCCCCTCGCCGCCGGTGCCGGCTTCCAGCACCTCGTAACCGTGCCGCTCCAGCCGTCGGCGCAAGGCGTAGCGGGTGGCGACGTTGTCGTCGACGATCAACAGGCGGATGTCACGTTTCATCGACGTTCTCCAGAGCGATCGCCAGTGGAATGACCACGAAGAAGGTCGAGCCGACCCCCGGCGTGCTTTCCAGCCCGACTTCACCGCCGAGCAGGGCGGCAAAGCGTTTGCACAGTGACAACCCTAGCCCGGTGCCGCGCAGACGTTTCTGCAGCGGCGAGTCGACCTGGGAAAAGTCCTCGAACAATGCACCATGCAGCTCGGGTGCGATACCGATTCCGGTGTCGCTGACGGCAAAACGCACCTTGTCCACGCCTTCGAGGCGCGCCGACACCCGCACTTCGCCACGGGTGGTGAACTTCAGTGAATTGGAAATGAAGTTGCGCAGGATTTGCCCAAGTTTCTTGTCGTCGGTGTACAGGCGCGGCAAGCCGACCGGTTCTTCGAAAATCAGGTCCACGGCGGAGGCGTCGACAATCGGCCGGAACATCCCGCGCAGCGCGGAGAACAGGTCGAACATGTCGAACCACGCCGGGGAAATGGTGATGCGCCCGGCCTCGATCTTCGCCAGGTCGAGCAGGTCATCGACCATGTCGCTCAACTCGCGGGCAGCGGTGCTGACGAACGCGACCTGCTTGTGTTGTTCAGGGCTGAGCGGGCCGTCGAGTTCGTCGGCGAGCAGGCTGTTGATACTGAGGATCGAGCCCAGTGGCGTGCGGAATTCGTGGCTCATGTACGACAGGAAACGACTTTTCAGGTCCGAAGCCTGGCGCAGTTCTTCCGCCTGCATGTCGAGTTCGGCGTACAGGGCCAATACGCCTTGGTTGGTTTCATCGAGTTCTTCGCGCAGGGCCGCGGTTTCGCTCTGCAACTGCGCAATCAGCGCGGCCTGCTCGGCAGTGCTCAATGTGGGCGACTCAGCCATGGGCGGCCTCCAGGGCAACGACCAATACCGTTACATCGTCGCGCCCGCGACAGAAGTCGCGGTGCAGGACGCTGGCTATCACGGCGGGATGGCGGTGCACCAGGCCGGGGTAGTTTTGAAGATTCCAACGGGACTGCAAGCCGTCGCTGTACATGATCAATAGATGTCCGTTCACGTGAGCATAGTCAAAGGGCCGGGCTTTTCGGTATTGCACGCCGACGATGCCTGGGTGCGAGGCCAGTCCGCGGGACTTGTCGGCGCTGATCAGGCTGGCGCCGATGTTGCCGACGCCGGCAAAGGTCAGGTGGTCGCGCCTGCCGTCGAACTGAGTGAACGCAACGGCGCCACCGCGGGTGCCGATCATGTCCCTGTGCATGTCCTCCATCAGCATCACCGGGTCGGCAAATGGCGTCAGGGCAAAGGCTCTCGCCCCCTCGCGACCGGCGCGTTCAGCTTCCTCGCCATGACCGAGACCATCGATCATCAGTGCGCTAATGCTGGCGCCTTCATACGCCAGGTGCCAGACGTCACCGCACGCCGGATCGTTGTGCAGCGAGTGCTGGCTGACGCCAAAACGCATGTCAGGGGCGCGATCCGTGCGCGCGTACAGTCTGGCCAACAACACTGCGCCACGGGCATCGGCGTACACATCAAACACTTCGGTCTGACGCGATATCGAGCCGAGGCCGATGCCTTGGGTGCCGCCGGTAGAAAACCCGTCGGCCATGCAGGCCTGCAGATCAAACCCCTGAGCACGGTCGATGGCGAGTAACTCAATGCCAAAACCATTCGCGCGCGGCAACACCCGCAGGTGCATTTCACCGTGGCTGGCGTGTTTGAGCACGTTACTCGCCAGCTCCGTCGCCACCAGTGCCACGCGCCCGGCATCGCGCTCGTCGAAGCCATGTTGTTCGGCCAGTTGCTGCGCGGTGCGCCGTGCGTGGCCGATCTGACTGCTGTCTTCGATCAGTAAAACCTGGGTCATCGACCCGCTGATATTCATGTCCATCGGGTAATCGTTATGCGCGTGCCTTTACCGGGCTCGGTTTCCAGTTCGAACTCTTCCACCAGCCGTTTCGCCCCGGTCAGACCCAGGCCCATGCCGCTGCCGGAGGTCCAGCCGTCGGTCATCGCCAGTTTGATATCGGCAATGCCCGGACCTTCATCGCGAAACGTCAGGCGCAGACCGACCTTGTGATCCTCATCGAGAATCTGCCAGTCCATGTCGCCGCCGCCACCGTAAACCATGGTGTTGCGCGCCAGTTCGCTGACAGCGGTGACCATTTTGGTCAGATCGATCAGGCGCATCCCGCATTCGGTGGCCAGTTTGCGTGCGGTCTGGCGCGCGAGCACGACATCCTGCTCGATGTGGATGGGTTGAGTACCGCTGCTGCGTACGGTCATTGCCGGTCTACTCGTTCCTGCAGCAGCTTCATCCCGCGCTCGACGTTCAATGCCGTGCTGACACCGGGCAGGGTCAGGCCGAGTTCGACCAGGGTGATCGCCACGGCCGGCTGCATGCCGACCAGCATGGTTTCGGCGTCCATGATTTTCGACAGGCCGGAGATCGTGCTGATCATCCGGCCAATAAACGAGTCGACCATGTCCAGCGCCGAGATGTCGATCAGCACACCCCGTGCCGAGGTCTTGCTGATGCGCTCGGACAAGTCGTCCTGCAAGGTGAGGGCGAGTTGGTCATGCATGTCGACCTGAATGGTCACCAGCAGGAACTTGCCCATCTGGAGAATCGGGATACGTTCCATATTCAAGCCGTCTTGACGAGGCTGACACCCAGACGGGTCAGGGCCAGTTTCAATGCGTCGGCCAGATTGGCCTTGGTCACCACGCCTTGCAGGTCGAGACCGAGGTGGACGATGGTCTGCGCGATTTGCGGACGCACACCGCTGATGATGCAGTCGGCACCCATCAGACGGATCGCGGTCACGGTTTTCAGCAGGTGCTGGGCGACCAGGGTGTCGACGGTCGGCACGCCGGTGATGTCGATGATGGCGATTTCCGAACCGGTGTCGACGATGCGTTGCAGCAGCGATTCCATCACCACTTGCGTGCGCTGCGAGTCGAGGGTGCCGATCATTGGCAGCGCCAGCACGCCGTCCCACAACTTGACCACCGGGGTCGACAGCTCCAGAAGTTCTTCCTGCTGACGCTTGATCACCGCTTCGCGGGATTTCTGGAAGGTGCGGATGGTGTGCATGCCGAACGCGTCGAGCAGCTCGGAGACTTCCCAGAGTTGTTCGGCGAGCAGCGCAGGCTGGTCGTTGTAATGGCTCTGCAGCAGGTTAAACAGCGGGCCTTTGAGGGCGAAGATGAAACTGGCGGTCTGCTGCGAATCCTGGCCGAGCAGGGCGCGGCTGTGGGAGAGCTTTTCGAGGAACTGACGTGTTGATTCCCAACCGGGTGCATTGATGTGGGTGCCGTTGTCGCTTTCCAGGCCACTGACCACCAGTTGCAGGAACTCGCTGGTTTGCTGCTGCACATCGTGGTCTTTCAGATTGCGCGTGGCGCCGCTGGCTTGCAGGCCATTGATCCATTCGCCCAGCAGTTGCGCTTGTTTGTTTTTCATCGCATCGAGTGTGCTGTTCTGCAGTGCTGCCATGTGCCTGTTGCTCCGTCGCGAAAGGGGGGCGATCGTGAAAAATGACCGCCGCGAAGTGATCGACATTTGCCGTTCGAAATAGTTGTTCGTTGCTGCGCGTATTTTTTTCATCTGGCGCAACTAACGTCCCGGTAACTCTAGTCGGCGTGGCCGGGCGCGGCGAAGTTTTGAACGTTGGCGTGGGGCAGGCTTCGAATCTTTAAGGCCCGGCGTGTTTGCGTCGGGCTTGATTTGACGAGCGAGGTGGTCATGAACGAGCAAAAGAATCAGCAGAGTCAATCCGGCGAACCGATCAACCGCAACGATCCAGCGATTGACCCGCAGGTGCCGGGGCAACCAGCGCCGACGCAGCAGCAGGGCGAGGATGGTCAGGCGCAGAGTGCCGATCCGGCGGTGGATCAAAAGAACCAGCACACGGACAACGACAACGAGTTCAGCCCGGGCTTTGAACCGCAGCCGGATCGGGCGAAACCGGGGGAAGAGACGGATGCGGATATTGATACCGATGGGGGTTGATTTTCGGCGGATATGACAAGGCCGCATCTTATGGATGCGGCCTTTTTTACGTTCTGATTTTGTGGTGTTGCGGATATCGATCCCCCTCACCCCAGCCCTCTCCCCCAGGGGCGAGGGGGAAAGGGAGCCGATCTCGGTGCTTTTCAAAATCCAGGTTCAACTCAAGATTTCAGGTCGATGTAACCCGAACATTCAACCCGCCCGAATCCCTCCCGCTCTCTCAAAGGGAAAGGGAGCCGGTCGGCGGCTGTTCAGAACCTGAGTTCGACTCCGGACGTTCAGGTCGGCGTAGCTCGAATATCCAACACGGTAGGCTCCCTCTCCCTCCGGGAGAGGGCTGGGGTGAGGGTAAGGCTTTTTACTTGCTCGGATGCTTGGCCTGCAATTCTTTGGCGGCGGCGAGGTGTTTCTCCAGCGCCGGCAGCATTTTCTGCGCAAAAGCCTTCAATTCAGTCGCGCCTTTAACCTTGTCATCCGTCACGGTATTGGCTTCTTTCTTGAACAACTCAATGGTCTCCTCGTGCGCCTTCACCTGATTGTTGGCGTAAGCGGCGTCAAAGGACTCATCGCGCAGGTCGAGAATTTTTTCCTTGGCCTGTTTGACCAGGGTTGTGGTGTCCGGGACTTCGATGTCATTGGCCTTGGCAATGGTCGCCAGTTCGTCATTGGCCTTGCCGTGATCGGTGATCATCATGTTGGCGAACGCCTTGATGTCTGCCGATTGGCTTTTTTCCAGGGCCAGACGGCTGGTTTCGATTTCGGCGATGCCACCGGCTGCGGCGTTATCGACGAAGTCATTGTCCGTCGCGGCGAAAGCGCTGCCCATGCCGCTGCTCAAAGCGACAGCCAGAACCAGATGACGCAGGTTGAATCCGTCCATTGTGTATCTCCACGCAGTTTTTGTAGGTGTTAACCAATGGAGGCAACCGGGCGGATAAAGGTTTGATCGCATTTGCGACAGGGCGACGAACGGGCACCGCTGGTCTGACAGGTGGTCGACAGAAGCGCCCAACCAAGGCCATTCTGATAACTGGCCAGCGCAATCGGTCGCGTTGGCCAGCCGATCAACTGACGGAGGTGTTCCATGCCGGTGACCCATGATCTGTTACAGGACTTGAAGCTTACGAAGGAAGAGATCCAGCAAAAACGCACCGTGGATCCACATCTGGACGCACTGATCAATAAGTATTCCCAGGCGGACGCCGACGTGGTCAAGGCCGAGACGGCCACCTCGGATGCACCCAGCGACGACACGCTGAAAAAACTCAAAGAGAAGCGCTTGCAGGTCAAGGACAAGATCGTCGAGCAATTACAGGCGCGAACCTGAAGCCTTGTTGATCCGCCGACCTGCGGTTGCGGATTGACGGGAACGACAGCCACGAGCGGCACCTCGAATGTACAGAGTCTTCAACTCCCGACTCTTTGCGAGGTGCCTTATGAACGATCCCAAATTCCCCAGTGAAGAGCAGGGCGCATTCGACCCGGTTCCCACGCATCCTGAACCGAACAGCCCGGCGCATACCACGGCCAATCCTGAAGAGCCGGATGAGGATTTGCCTGAAGACGAAGATCCGGACAAGTTCGACAAGTCCAGTAACTGACAGACCGCTTTCGCGAGCAGGCTCGCTCCGGGCGGCGTTCCGACGAAGACGTCAGCCCATTCACCACAAAACTGCCAGGTTCACTTCAGTGCCGCATCCAACGGCATCCGCGCCATATGCATCGCCTTCAACGAGCCAAAATACAACCACGGCCCATACTCGCGCACCGTGGTAATCGGCGAGTAATTGCCACTGCTCGCGTCCTGCAAATTGGCAATCACCTTGCCGTCCAGATCCAGCCCCAAAACAAACCCGCGCTTCTCCACCGGCTTAGGCAAAACCGTCAACGCCCGCACAATCATCTTGCGCACGAATGGGTGCCCGGCCGTGCCGTCGAGCAAGGCATTGCGCGGCGCATACAACGCCACCCAGAACCGGTTGCTGCCATTGAATGCGAGGTTGTCCGGCAGCCCCGGCAGGTTGTCGATGAACAGGTCGTGAGTGCCGGCTTTCGGCCCGGTCAGCCAGTAACGGCTGATGCGGTAAGCGCCGGTTTCATTGACCAGCACATAGGCGTCGTCGGGGCCAAGGGTCACGCCGTTGGCGAACTCCAGTTTGTCCAGCAGCACGCTGGTTTTACCGCTCTGGAAGTCATAACGCAGCAGACGTCCGTCGCCGCCATGCTCGATGATTGCCTCGCCGTCATGGCCATAACCCCAACGACTGGAAGCATCGCTGAAATAGGCGTAATGCCCGGACTCGTCGATGGCCACGTCATCGGTGAAACCGAACGCCAGACCGTTGGCCGCCGTGGTCAAAGGAATCAACTGACCCTGCGCATCAAGGGACAGCAAGCCCTTGACCCCATCAGCGATCACCAGCATGCCGTTCGGATGCCGGGCCAGGCCCAGCGGACGGCCACCGGTGTCGGCGAGTACTTTGCGTTGCTGGCCGTCGAGGCTGGTACGGATCAGTCGACCGTCGTGCAGCCCGGTGATCAGGAAGTCACTCTCCAGCAGCAACGCTTCCGGCCCTTCGATGTCGCTCGGCCCGACCCGCGCTGCGCCTTTGAGTTTCTGGTTCTCGGCGTAAATGCCTTCTTTCAGCGAGGGTGCTGGCGCCGGTGTCCAGGCGACGGGTTCGACTTTGGTGGGCATCAACAATAAGAACGCGATGACGATGAGAATCAGCAACAACAGCAGATGTCGTCGCTTCACGCGCTGGCCCTCGCCGAGGCCAGGTAGCGGGCGGCCATGTCGCGCAGCGCCAGCATTGATGCGGCGGATTCGCGCTCGATGCGCCGTTTGAGCAGCAAGTGATTGGCGATGCGCATGCCCAGACCGTCGAAGCGATAATCCAGCGTGCGTACAAACCGCGTGCCGCTGCCTTCGGCGCTGCATTCATAGGTCAGCAGCAACGACAAGCCATGATCGCCTTGCGCCCGCGCGCACCAGCGCCGGCCGGGAAGGTATTCGCTGACTTCCCAACTCAAGTGGCCCGCGCGCCCGCCGGCATGAATGTCCTCTTCAAAGCGTGAGCCGGCATGCAGCGGGCCGGGCGGGCCGTCGATCTTCAGCGACGACGGGTGCCACTCCGGCCAGCGACCGACACTGGCGGCGTAGGCGAGCACGGCGATGGGGTCGCCAGCGATATCGATGGTGTGCTGCAGGCGGGTCATGGGCATTCTCGAATAACTCAAAGGGGCGGTTTCCGGCTCCCAGGACAGGGTGCCGAACAGGTAGTCCATCAGCGGCAGGACGATGTTGAAGTTGCGCGCCTGCATGCGCTCGCGGCGGTGATGCAGTTCGTGCAGACGGCGCATCTGGCGGATCCACGGCAGGCGTGTCAGCGGGTTGTGCGGCGGCAGATGTTCGCAGGCGTGGAACACTTCGTACGTCAGATAGCCGAGGACCATGCAGCCGCCGAACAGCCCGGCGACGTTGGCGTTGGCTTGTGCGATCAGCCACCACAGCGGCAGGCTGATCACCAGCGTGTGCAGCACAATCAGCCACGCCGGGAACAGAATCACCCGCCAGTCGCGGGCGCTGTCGTAGGTCATGTGGCCGGGGGTGAAGAAGCTGTGATGATCGCCCGCATGCCGGGCGTAGAACATTTTCGCGAAGGTCTTTTTGTGATGGCCGAGATGGCGATGGACCATGTACACGCCGAAGTTGAAGAAGAGCAGGGTCAGCGGTACCGTCAGCCATTCCAGCAGGCTGACCTGCTGCACGCTGCTCCAGAACGCAGCGATGGCCAGCACGCCGAACAGCAGCACGAAGGCACCGTGCAGCCACGGGTTGTACCTCGGATGAATGGCCGCACGATAGCGGCTGCGAAATGCCTCGGTGGTCTGCCTCACTGCATCACCTGCGGGATTGTTGTTATACCCGGCAGATTAGCCGATCCGGCCATTTGTGCTGCCCGGACCTCGGTGTCACTTGCGCCATGATCGGCTGTAAAGCCGCCGCTTCAGCTCAACGGGTTCCAGCGTTGCGACCAGTCATCATCGGTGCGGATCACTTCGCGCAGCAGATGGAAAGCTTGCTGCAGCGTCGCCGAATCGCGATCGCGGGAGTACACGAGGTACGTCGGATAGCCGAATTCCGGGGCTTTGGTCACCGCTTCCAAGGCGCCGCTTTCCAGATACGTGCGCACCACGCGGGTGCGGAAGTAGCCGCTGCCGCCGTGTTCGAGAATGTATTGCAGGGCCAGCGGGCCGAGGTTGAAACTCAGCGCCGCTTTGGCTTTTTCCGGCAGGGCGGCGTCATGCTGGCGGCGGAAGTCCGGGCCCCAGTCGATGTAGACGTAGGGATCGGGGCGATCGGGCGCGCGCACCAGAATCAGTTTTTCTTCCAGCACTTGCTCGACCTGCAAGCCCGGCCAGTATTCCGGCTGATAGACCAGCGCCGCGTCGAGCACACCGAGTTCCAACTGGCGCAGCAGGTTTTCGCCGTCGCGGATTTCCATGCGCAGGGCATGCCCGGGAATCTTTTCGCGCAACTCCGCCGCCCAACTGAGCATCAACGGGTTGCACAGGCTGACTTCGCCGCCGATGTGCAGCACGTTGTGATAACCCTCGGGCAGCGGCAGGTCGCGGCGTGCGGCTTCCCAGGTCTGCACCAGTTGATTGGCGTAGACCACAAAGGCCTCGCCATTGGGCGTCAGTTTCGCCCCGGCGCGGTTGCGCACGAACAGCGTGCTGCCCAATTGGCTTTCGAGTTTCTGCACCCGCGCGGTGATCGCCGTTTGTGTGACGAACAGCTTCTGCGCGGCCGCGGCGAGGCTGCCGTGGCGGACGATTTCCAGGAAGGTGCGAGCGAGATCGATGTCCATGGGTGGGCCGGTGTTTGAGGTGTCGGGCATTGTAAAGGCAAAAGCCCCTCACCCTAACCCTCTCCCCGAGGGAGAGGGGACTGATTGGGGGATATTGAAAAAATGCACCGACTTGAACGATCAGCGTTGAATCCATAATCGACTCGATCCTTCAGGTCGATGCAGGGCGCCAGACACCTCGGTCAGTTCCCTCTCCCTCTGGGAGAGGGCTAGGGTGAGGGAAAATGCAGTCACCGCAAAATCAACTGGCCAACTCAACCGAACGTACCCGCGCCCATTCCTCGATCAACCGCGCCGGTGTGCCACACACCTTGCGCTTGTATACGAAGTTGCGGCACTTCTCGGCAAACTGACTGCGGTTGTAGAGCATGTCTTCCTGCATCTCTTGCAGTTCAGTTTCGCGGCATTGCTGGATCAACGCCTGATCAACCCGCGCCTTGCGCTCGCGCACCGCTGCATAGGTCGGATCGCTCAAAACTCCATTGGCCCGTTGCAGCAACCACAGCGAAAACTCGTCCGGGCAACGCGGGCCGATTTCCTGGACCATGCCCAGTTGCCACGCCTGCACCGCGCTCACCGGCAGACACGCCTGAGTCAATTGTTCGGCCATCGCCGGGCCAACGGCGCGGGGCAGGCTATAGGTCCAGTATTCGGAGCCGTACAAACCCATGCTCTTGTAATGCGGGTTGAGTACGATATCGGCGCGGGCAAACACAATATCGGCGGCCAGTGCGAGCATCACGCCACCGGCGCCGGCGTTGCCAGTCACGCCACTGACCACCAGTTGCCGGGCCGTCAGCAGTTCTTCGCAGACGTCATCGATTGCCTGAATATTGGCCCAGGCTTCGGCACCGGGATCCTGCGCAGCTTGAATCACATTCAGATGCACGCCGTTGGAAAAGCTGCCGCGCCCACCCTTGATCAGCAACACCTGGGTATCACGGGACTTTGCCCAGCGCAGCGCGGCGACCATGCGCTGGCATTGCTCGGTGCTCATGGCGCCGTTGTAGAACTCGAAGGTCAGTTCGCCGACGTTGCCAGATTCGCGATAACGCAGCGGTTGATAGGCTTCGTCACTGAACGGCTGCGTGGCAATCGACCCGTCCAGCACCGGCACATCGGCCAGTTGCCCGGCCAACAGGTGCCGCGCCGGTTGCTTGAAGGTTTCTTCGCCGGGTTGTGGTTTGCGCCGTAGTGCACCGATCCACAGGCTTTGATCGCCGGCCGCGACCAGGACGGCATCGTCATGCACCGCGAGAATTTCGCCGGGCACGCCGCTGCGAGAATCGAGGTGCGCGTCGTACACGTAATACTGGCCGCCGGCCAGGCTCGCCAGCACGCCGGGCTGGCCGTCGGCGGCATCGATGCAACGTTTGATGAAACGCGCGCAGTCGTGCCAGCTGAAGCTGCGGTCGACCTGTTTCATGGTCGGCTGCAAGCGCCCGCGCACGGTCGCATCGGCATAGTCGAGGGCAACCGGCTCAAAGCCTTCGATGAACTTCTCCACCACTTCGCGAATGCAGCGAATCGCCGCGTCACTGACCCGACCGTTGTACAGCTCGGATTTGCGCAGCCCCGCCGGCAGGTTGAATTCGCAGGTGGCCCACACCGGGCCGGCGTCCATTTCCTCGACGGCTTGCAAGGCAGTGACGCCCCAGCTCGGCAACTCGTTGGTAATCGCCCAGTCGAGGGCACTGGCGCCGCGATCGCCGACGATGCCGGGATGGATGATCACTACTGGACGCTGGGTATTGCTCCACAGCGCCTGCGGCACACGGTCCTTGAGGAACGGGCAAATCACCAGATCGGCGCCGCTGTGCTCGATCTGCTCGCACACGGCCTGTTCATCGGTAAACAACACGACGCTGGGCGAGTGCCCGGCTTCGCGCAGTTCCAGCCAGGCGCGTTGGGTCAGGCCGTTGAAGGCCGATGACAGCAGAATGATGTTGAGTGCTCGCATGCTTGCTCTTCCTTGAGTGGGTTCGGCCGTGGGCTCTCGGTGAGCCGTCCCTGGCCTTCGATGGAGCCGCGAGATTAATCAGTGACCGCCCACCCGCCAGTGATCGAGGTCAACGTTCTGTCAGCCAGTGTTTGCGCGGCGACCAAGCGTCTTATGCTCAATTGTTAGCTTGTGCTGATTTTTTATTACTTCAAATGTCTTCGAGGCTATTGCACAGTCGCGCCTGATCAGAGCCGGACGATCCCGGCAGAACGATGGTTTTTCGCAGCGGGTGGGACCCGTTTCAGGGAGCAAGGCATGGGTGGGTACAACCCGAATTACCAGATCATCGGGCAGATGTTCCAAAAGGACTATCGCTGGCTGTGCGCTGCCGTTGGCCGCACGCTCGGTTGCCCGCACAGTGCGCAGGACATCGCTTCGGAAACCTTTTTGCGGGTGCTGGCACTGCCGGACCCGGCGGCCATTCGCGAACCACGCGCGCTGCTGACCACCATCGCCCGACGGCTGGTCTACGAAGGCTGGCGGCGCCAGGACCTTGAACGCGCCTATCTGGAAAGCCTGGCGCTGGCGCAGGAACCGGTGCATCCGTCCCCGGAAGAGCGGGCGCTGGTGATCGAAGCGCTGCTGGCGGTCGATCGTCTGCTCAACGGGTTGTCGGCCAAGGCCAAAGCGGCGTTTCTCTACCATCAACTCGACGGTTTGACTTACAGCGAGATCGGCGAGCGCCTCGGCGTGTCGACCAGCCGCGTGCAGCAATACATGGTCGAAGCGTTCAAGCGCTGCTATCAGGCGATGCAGGCATGAGGCCCGACGAAGCGGTGATCGACGAGGCGGCGCAATGGCTGGCGGTGTTGCAGTCGGGCGAGGCGGGCATGGCTGAGCGGGCCGCGTTCGAGGCCTGGCGAGTTGCCGATCCACGGCATCAGCAAGTCGTCGAACAAATGGGCGGCGGCCTCAATCTGCTGCGCGATCCGACCCTGCGCAACGTGCCGCGCAGCAGTTTGCTGCACAGTCTCAATGCACCGTCGAGTCGTCGACGCTTTATCAGCGGCAGTTTGAGTGTGCTCGGCATTGCGCTGTTGGCCGGGTTGCTCGGGCGACGCTACGGCTGGCTGCCGGAGGCGGGGGAGCTGTCGACCGGGACTGGCGAGCGACGTGACTTCACCTTGGCCGACGGCAGCGCGCTGACCCTCAATGCGCGCAGTCGTGTGGTGCCGTTGTTCGATAGCCAACAGCGCCTGCTCGCGTTGCGCAGCGGTGAGTTGTTGGTCGATGTGGCGAAAGAGCCGGCGCGACCCTTTGTGGTCGAGACCGCGCACGGTCGCATGCGTGCACTGGGGACGAAATTTCTCGTGCAGTACAGCGACGAGGCGACGCGTTTGGTGATGCTTCATTCGCAGGTCGAAGTGCTCACCACCGGTGGCACGCGGCAAGTGGTGCAGGCCGGCGAGAGTCTGCTGTTCAACGGCGCCGGACTGTTGTCACTGGAACGCAGCAACGGTCAGGAAAGTGCTTGGGTGCAAGGTCGCCTGGAAGTGCGCGACCGGCCTTTGCACGAGGTCATCGACAGCCTGCGCCGCTACCGTCGCGGCATCCTGCACCTGAGTCCCGACGTTGCGGATCTGCGCCTCAGCGGCCTGTATCCGCTCGACGACAGTGATCGCACGCTGCAACTGCTGGAACGCTCGCTGCCGATCCGCGTCACCTGGCACAACCCGTACTGGGTCAGCGTCGACTCCCGCTCAACGGCTAACTCATCCCTGTAGGAGCTGCCGCAGGCTGCGATCTTTTGACTTTGGTTTTTCTCAATCAAAGGCAAGATCAAAAGATCGCAGCCTGCGGCAGCTCCTACAGAGCCAGGCGTTGAATTGGATGGGTTATAGGGATATGAATTTTTGGCCTAATCGCCGCCCTATAAAAAGCGCTGGCCCGCTGCTCATTCCCTGCAGATGCCTTCAACAGGGAAACCCTTCGATGTTCTCATTCAAACAACAATTACCTCGATTGACCCTCGCCGCTGCATTGGCGCTGGGCCTCAGTCCAATGGCGGCGGTTGCCCAGGAACCGGCAGCGGCGGTGTTCACCTTCGACCTCGCCAGCGGGCCGCTCGACGAAGTGCTGCTGGACATCTCGCGGCAGAGCGGCGTGCCGATTTCTTTCAGCCAGGAGCTGGTGCAGGGCAAACGCAGCGCGGCGGTGCGCGGCGCGTTGGGCGGTCGTCAGGCGGTGGAAAAAGCTTTGCTCGGCAGCGGCCTGCAAGTCGAGCAAAGCGCTCAGGGCCTGACCGTTCGCGCAGCCGATGCGCCGGCGAAAGTCACTGCCGTGGCACCGGTCACCAGCGCCGATTACCGCATGGAAAAAGTCACCGTGACCGGTTCGCGCATTGCCCGCGCGCAGAGCGATGGCGCCACACCGGTCAACGTCATTACCCACGAAGAAATGGAAGCGCGCGGCTACAAAAACGTCTACGACGCCCTCGCGACGCAGACGCAAAACACCGGCATGACCCAAGGCGAAGATTACGGCAACACCTGGCAACCGGCGGCCAGCGCGCTCAACCTGCGCGGCCTCGGACCGAACCATACGCTGGTGTTGATCAACGGCCGTCGCGTCGCCGACTACCCGACGCCGTACGACGGCAAGGTCAACTTCACCAACCTGGCGAACATTCCGTCGGCGGTCATCGAACGCATCGAAATCCTCAGCAGCGGCGCCTCGGCGATTTACGGCTCGGACGCTATTGCCGGAGTGGTCAACATCATCCTCAAGGACAAGATCAACGGCGTCGACGTCAACCTCAAGGGCGGCACCAGTGAGCGCGGCGGCGGTGACAATCAGCGCTTGCAGATCAGTGGTGGCGGCAGTTGGGGCGACTTCGACGGCCTGTTCGGCCTGGAGCTGACCCACCGCGATCCGATCTGGGCCGATGACCGTGGCTTTATGCAAAACGGCCCGCTGGCGGACGTCGGTTACCGCCGCGACCTGAGCAACAGTCGCTATCTGGGACCGGGTTGCGGTGCTTATCAGGGCACCTTCGACAACAAACTGGTCAACAGTGGCGGGCGCTGCCGCACCGATCAGATGTACAACGATTACTGGACCGTGCAGACCCAGAAGGAAAACTACGACGGCTACACCCGTGGCACCTGGCATTTCAGCGACAGCGGCCAGGTCTTCGCCGACTTGATGTACGGCCTCGACCACATCCAGAACAACACGCGCGGGCCGACCTTCACCTCGCCGGATTTCATCAACCAGAACAGCGGCAATCTGGAGCGCTGGTATCGGCGCTTCGGCGAAGAGGAAATCGGTGGCCGCACCAGCAACAACAGCAAGTGGCGCGACACCTCGTGGACCGGCACCCTGGGGCTTTCGGACAAGATCGCCGACACCGGCTGGCGTTACGATCTGGCGGCCAATCGCTCGGAATATCGCAGCGTCAGGACCACCCGCTACACGCCGCTGTCATCGATTCAGGATTTCTACCTCGGCCCGCAGTTAGGTGTGAGCGGCGGTTATCCGGTGTTCGCCCCGGACGCCTCGCGCCTCGACCGGCCACTGACGCCGCAGGAGTGGCAGCAGTTTCGCGGTAACCTGACCCAGAGCAGCAAATCGGTGTCGACCAGTTACAACGCTTCGGTCAACGGTGATCTGTTCGACTTGCCGGCCGGCCCGGTGGGTTTCGCCGGTGTGCTGGAGGCGGGCAAGCAGGAGTATCGCGTTGACCCGGACGATGGCCTCAACGACGGCACGTTTTACGGCGTAAGCCCACAGCAAAGTTCCGGCGGCTCGCGTAAGCGTTACGCGGCGGGCGGCGAGTTCAGCATTCCGGTCACCGACACTGTGCTGGCGACGGCGGCGGGGCGCTGGGATCAGTACAAATTCAGCGGCCGCACCGAACAACAGAAAACCTACAACCTGGGGCTGGAATGGCGTCCGGTGACCAGCCTGTTGCTGCGCGGCAGTTACGGCACCAGTTTCCGCGCACCGGATCTGAACTACATCTATCAATCCGACAGCAACGGCTACTATCCGGCGCAGATCGATTACTACGGTTGCAGTCAGGGCGTGGAGGGCGCGTGCGATCGTGGTCGGGTCGACTACACCCAGAGCGGTACCGCTAATCTGGAGTCCGAACGTGGTAAATCGTGGACCTACGGGTTTGTCTGGTCACCTTCGCGCAACTTCGATTTCTCCACGGATTTCTGGCGCGTCGAGATCGATGATCTGCTGACCACCGTCGATGAAAACCGCTTGCTGCAACAAGAGAACGAATGCCGCAATGGCACCCAGGACATCAATTCGGCCAACTGCCAATCGACCCTGGCGCGCATCGATCGCAACGCCGGCAATGCGGCGGTCGATCCGAACCAGTTGAACCGCGTGCGGGTCAACGCGATCAACGCCGCCAGCGAGCGGGTCAGTGGTCTGGACTTCAAGAGCAATATCCGCTGGGGCGCGGGGCAGTACGGCGCGTTCAGTTCGGCGCTGGGCTACACCCTGGTGCTGTCGCATTACTACAAGGAGTCGGAGGAGGCGCCGACACAAGACTGGCGCACCTCACGCACCAATTACGACTGGCGCAGCAAGGTCAACGCCAGCCTGACCTGGGATTACCAGAAAGCCACGGCGACGTTGATGGGCATTCGTTACGGCTCGGTCACCAACGGCGCGGGAGACGGGCGCCTGTCACCGTGGACAGTGTTCAACGCCAGTGCGCGTTACAAGCTCAATGACCGGGCGAGTGTCGGACTGACTGTGAACAACGTGCTCAATCAGGTTAAACACGATGACTCGGCGGGGTGGCCGTATTACCCGACGGGCAACTATGACCCGTACGGACGGCAATGGTGGCTGGATGTGAGTTATCACTTCGGCGGTTGAGGGCAGGCATTTCGCGTTTTACGTCCTACGGAAAATGGCGGGTTTTGCGGCAAACAGGGGATATTTCCGACGACCTTTTCAGGTTGGTCGTCGGAAGCGCGATCTATAGCATCGGACCTGACATTGAAGTCGCTGAGTGGCTTGAACGCTCAGGCTCCCAGATCAAGGATCTATTATGCGTACCCCACACATCGAACATGAAACCCCTGTTTATTCCCTGCGCAACTTCTGGATCGACGATCGCGCCAGATGCCCCATGGAGGATGTCGCGATGCCCACATCAAAAGCACCCCGACTGACGGTGCTGAAGAAGGCCGAGGGAAAACCGGTCGATTTGCTCGTGCATGGTCAGGACCTCGGTGACGACGCCATGCTGATTGTCCGCCTTACCGACGAGGGCTTTGAGCTGAGCGACGTCGTCAACATGCTTTCAACTTCCGAAGTGTACCTGCGCGAAGACATGGTCAAACGCATCACCGGCAAATCTGTCAGAACCGTGCAGCGGCTCTTGAAGGAAGGCAAATCGGTACGGCTTGACTCGCAACAGAGTGTCGTCGCCTACCAATATGCGCTGGTGCTGGAGATGGCCACTCGGGCGTTCGGGGGGCTGTCACAGGCGGAAATATGGATGCAGAAGTCGACCCCTTACCTTAACGGCTACGTGCCGTTGGAATTGACCCGTCATCCACTGGGCTTCCAGATGGTCGAGCAATACTTGTGTCGGCTCCTGTACGGGGGTTACCCATGAATCCCTTGCCCTGGGAAGGACACTGGTATGGCTGGCGCCTGGATCAGGAGGCCTACGGAGACACGTGGGACAGCGGGATGGGTCCAAAACTGAAGGGCGGTCGATGGAATGCGCCTGGCCGGCGAGTCGTCTATGCATCTGTCGACCCGTCCTCGGCCATTCTGGAGGTGGCAGCCAATAACAGTTTTGATGCACTGGACAGAGAGCCTTACGTGCTGACGTGCTTTGAGGTCATCGGCGATGCACGGGTCAAAGTCGTTCAGCCCGAAGACGTACCGAACCCTTATTGGTTGAGTCCCGCGTGGCCGTCGCCCAATCAACAGCGGTTTGCCGACGCTTTACTGGATGAGCATCCGTTTGTCCTGATTCCCTCGGCGGCCACCCGCCACTCGTGGAATCTGCTGGTGAGCTGCGACCTCGCAGAGGGGCAGTTCAAAATGGTCTCTCAAGAGCGTTTTGGCCTGGATACACGGTTGCTGAGGGAGATGGCATCGGCTTGATACGCAGGTATGGCATTTTTTGCATAACCTCAGCACCCAACGGTCTAAATCGTCCTCTATAAATCCTTATTCGTCATCGCACATCCCTGCATAAACCAAAACGCAGGGATGGCTGTTCATGATTCAGTTTTCACCCGTCAAATCACCTTTGAGCCTGGCCTTGCTGCTGGCGATCAACACGCTGCCGGCCATTGCCGCCGACAGCACGGCAACCGAACCGACCACTCAACTGCAGCGCGTCGAAGTCACGGGGACGGCAATCCGCCGGGTCGATGCGGAAACCGCAGTGCCGGTGACCATCCTGCGCGTCGAAGAGTTGCGCGAGCAGGGCGTGACCACCACCGAGGAGCTGGTCAGCCGCATTTCCGCCAACCAGTCTTCGGTCGGCTCCGGGCGCTCGGTGGGGTCAAGCAGTGGTGGTGCGTCCTATGCCGACTTGCGCGGTATCGGCGCGAACAAGACTTTGGTGCTGCTCAATGGTCGCCGTCTGAGTAACAACGCCACCAACGCGATCAACGGCTCGGGTGTCGACCTCAACACCATTCCGTTCGCCGCCATTGACCGTGTTGAAGTGCTGCGCGATGGCGCCTCGGCGCTGTATGGCACCGATGCGATTGGCGGGGTGATCAACTTCATCACCAAGACCAGCCTCACCGAAGGGCAGATCAGCACCAACTACGACACGCCAACGCATTCGGGTGGCGGTGAAAGTCGTAACTTCAGCGGCAGTTGGGGCTTCGGCGATTTGCAGGATGATCGCTTCAACGTGTTTGGTGTGGTCAGTTACGACAAGCAGCAACGCCTGGCTGCAGAGGATCGCGGCTACACCTACAACTATCAGCCCAACCGCGGGCTCGATTACACCTCTGGCACCGCCTCGCCGGCCAACTGGAGTCAGGGCAGCAATGCCACCAACCCCTTGGCCGGTTCTGGCTGCAACGCGCCGGGTTTGCTGGCACGCAACGGCATCTGCCGGCAGAGTTTGTGGAATTACCTCGATCTGGTCCCGGAAACCGAAAAGACTTCGGCCTTCGCCAAAGCCACCGGCAAGCTGTCGGACGATCACAACGTCAGCCTCGAATACTTTTGGGCGCGCAACGAGAACCGCACGCAAATCGGCCCCGGCACGTTGATGGGCAATCAGGTCAACCCCGGCACAGCGTTCTATCCGGGCAACGGCATCACGCCCGGGCCGAATGGTTTTGCCCTCGACCCGACGCAACCCGTTGACGTGAACTGGCGCGAAACCGCCGTCGGCGCGCGCCAGCATGAGGACGACAACAGCAGTCAGCGCTTGCTCTTGAGTTTTGATGGCACGCTCGCCGGCTGGGATTACAACCTCGGCGCTTCGTATAACCAGAACAAAGTGGTCAACAGCATTCAGGACGGCTACGTCAACGACCGCGCCGTCAGCGCCGGTATTGCCAACGGCGTGATCAACCCGTTCGGTCCGCAGTCGGCTGCCGGTTCGGCGCTGTTGGCGGCCAACGCGGTGGACGGTGATTACGCCACGGCAGTCGGGCGGGTGAAGGCCATCGACGGGCGCATCAGTCGTGAAATCGGCGACTGGTTCGGTGCCGGCCCTTCGGCATTGGCGCTGGGCGGCGAGTATCGCAAGGAAGATTTCCATCAGGACTTCGCGCAATTTGCCGGCGACGTGCAAAGCCTCGGGGTCGATCCGAACGGCAGTGTTGCCGGGGATCGTAGCGTTTCCGCCGAGTACGCCGAGGTCAACGTGCCGGTGCTCGACAGCCTGGAACTGTCCGCCGCCGTACGCCATGACAAGTACAGCGATTTCGGCAGCACCACCAATCCGAAGTACTCGTTCCGTTTCCAGCCGTTCAAGGAATTGGTGGTGCGCGGTGCCTACAGCGAAGGGTTCCGCGCGCCGTCGTTGTATGAGTTGTACAACCCGACCTTCACCAGTTTCACCAACGCCAACTACAACGATCCGCGCTTGTGCGCTGGCGGCAATCCGAGCAATGGCGGCATTGCCAACCGCGACTGCGCGCAGCAGTTCAATCGCATCAGCGGCGGCAATACCGATCTCAGTCCGGAAACCGCACGCAACGTCACCCTCGGTTTTGTCTACCAGCCGTTCGAACGTTTGAGCGCCGGGCTGGATTTCTGGTGGATCGACATCGCCAATCAGATTGCCGAGTTCCCCGAGTCGGCGGTGTTCGAGAATCCTGAACTGTACCCGGATCGCCTGGTCCGCAAGCCGGATGGCTCCATCGACCACATCGTCACCGGGCTGGCCAACCTCGGCAAGATCAAGACCAATGGTGTCGACGTCAGCTTCGATTACCGTCTGCCGAGCACACCGTACGGCAACTTCGGCATCGGTCTGCAAGGCACTTACGTCACCCGTTATGACTATCAGCAACAACTCAAGGGCGACTACATCGACAAGCTCGGCGATTTTCGTGGCGGCGACTTTGCGTCGGCAGGCGCCGTGGCGCGCTGGCGCCACAGCCTGACCGGCAGCTGGAACTACGGCCCGTTCGGCGCCGCGCTGACCAATCGCTACACCAGCGGCTACCACGATTCCGATCGCGACACTCACGATTACGTCGGCTCGTACAACGTCTGGGATCTGGCCGGCACCTACACCTGGCGCAAGACCCTGAGCGTGACCCTCGGCGCGAAAAACCTGTTTGACCGCGAACCACCGTTCAGCAACCAGACCTACACGTTCCAGAGCGGCTACGACCCGAAATACGGCGATCCGTTCGGGCGGACGCTGTACACGCGGGTCAGTTACAAGTTCTGAAAATGCTCAGAGATGGCGGGTTTTAGTCACCTATTGATCTAAAGCCTGCCCTATAAAAATTGCCGGCCTGTTGCACATCACAGGTAGGCAGGAAGAGTGATGACTGTTCTGGCCTTATCGCGAGCAGGCTCACTCCCACCGGGACTTGAGTTCACAGAAGATCCATGTGGGAGCGAGCCTGCTCGCGAAGAGGCCGTCAGCGACACCGTGTAAAAGGATCTGCCCATGTTCTCCAGGCTCATTTTATTCAGCGCTTTCGCGCTTTTAACGCCGTTCAGTTGGGCCGCCCCGCAACCCGCGTTAACGGTCTACGGCGAACCCGCCAAATACGCTCCCGACTTCCAGCACCTGGCCTACGCCAACCCCGATGCACCGAAGGGCGGCAGCCTGCGTCGCTCTTCGTTGGAAAGCGGTCCGTTCGATCACCTGATTCCTTACACCGACAAAGGCACCGGCGTGGCCGATATCGACGGCTGGCTCTACGCGCCACTGGCCTATCGCAGCAAGGACGAACCCTATAGCGTCTACGGTCTGGTGGCGCAGCAGATGGAGCTGGATCCGGATCGCCGCTGGCTGCGTTTCTACCTGAACCCGAAGGCGCGTTTCGACGATGGCACGCCGATCACTGCCGAAGACGTGCGCTACACCTTCAACCTGTTCATCACCCAGGGCAGCCTCAAATACCGCCAGCAGTTTCGCGATGTCGCCGAAGTCGTTGTGGAGTCGCCGACGCAAGTGCGCTTCCTCTTCAAGAACAACGACAGCCGCACCTTGCCGCTGGACCTGGCGACACTGCCGGTGCTGCCCGAACATTGGTGGCGTACCCGCGACTTCGCCGAGGGCGGCGGTTTCGAGATTCCGCCGGGCAGCGGCCCGTATCGCATCCGCGCGGTGGATGCCGGGCGCAGCGTGAAATTTCAGCGCGTGCAGGACTGGTGGGCCAAGGACCTGCCGATCACCCGCGGCCTGTACAACTTCGATCAACTGAGTGTGGAGTTCTTCGCCGACACCGACGTGTCACGGCAGGTGCTCAAGGCCGGCGGCTTCGATTACAACCGCGAATTCTCTGCCACCAGTTACACCATCGGCTACGCGGGCGCTGCACTCGAGCAAGGCAAATTGCTTCGTGAACACCTCGCACCCGGTGCTGCGCAAGGCGCGCAGGGCTTTGTGTTCAACCTGCAAAAACCGCTGTTTCAAGATCGCCGGGTGCGGCAGGCCATCGCCATGCTCTGGGATTTCGAATGGAGCAACCGGCAAATGATGCGCAGCATGTACCTGCGTCAGCGCAGCTTCTTCTCCCACAGTGCACTGGCGGCCACCGCGTTGCCGGATGCCGAAGAGCTGAAGATTCTTGAGCCGCTGCGCGGGCGGATTCCCGATGAAGTGTTCACCACGGTGTTTGAAGCACCGAAAACCGACGGCAGCGGCAATGTCCGCGCCGAGCAATTACAGGCTTTGAAATTGCTCGAAGCCGCCGGTTGGAAACCTCAGGGCGATCAGTTAGTGAACGCCAATGGCGAGCCACTGCACTTCACCTTTCTCAACGGCCAGAAAGGTTTCGAGCGGCTGCTGTTACCGTTCAAACGCAATCTCGCGCAGATCGGCATCGGCTTCGATATTCGCCAGGTCGACACCGCGCAATACACCAACCGCGTGCGCAATCGCGACTACGACATGATCGTTGCCGGTTACCCGGTGAGTCAGGCGCCGGGGCGCGAGATGTTCAATTACTTCGGCTCCGATGGCGCCGATGACCCCGGCTCGAACAATTACATGGTGCTGCGCGATCCGGCCGTCGATGCACTGCTCGAAGGGCTGGTGCAGGCCGACAATCGCCAGAGCCTGCTGCGTCATGCTCATGGGCTGGATCGGGTGTTGCAGTGGGGCTATTACTGGGTGCCCAACTATTACCCGCCAGGGATTTCCACGGTGTGGTGGAACCGCTTCGGCCGACCGGCGATAGCGCCGTTGTACGACGCCGGCCTTGACACCTGGTGGGAAATCAGCCCGACCGCACTGACCACAACGCAGATGCACAAGGAGTACGCCCATGTGGGGTTATAGCCTGCGGCGTCTGCTGCTGATCGTGCCGACCTTGGTCGCGATCCTGTTGGTCAATTTCGTTATCGTGCAAGCCGCGCCCGGCGGTCCCGTGGAGCAAGCCATTGCGCGCTTGCAGGGAATCGGCGTGGGCGCGGCGGTCGGTTCCAGCCATGTCGAAACCGTTGGAGGTGAATCCCGCGCGACCCGAGGCCTGGACCCGAAACTGGTGGCCGATATCGAGCGTCAGTATGGCTTCGACAAACCCGCCAGCGAGCGCTTGTGGCTGATGCTCAAAAGCTATGCGCGACTGGACTTCGGCCAGAGTTTTTTTCGTGGTGCCAGCGTCACCGAATTGATCTGGCAGAAGCTGCCGGTGACCTTGTCGCTGGGCGTCTGGGCGACGCTGATCACCTATCTGGTGTCGATTCCGCTGGGCATTCGCAAAGCCGTGCACAACGGCTCGGCGTTCGATGTCTGGAGCAGCGTGGCGATCATCATCGGTTATGCGCTGCCGGGATTTCTCTTCGCGCTGCTGTTGATCGTGGTGTTTGCCGGCGGCACCGCGCTGGACTGGTTTCCGGTGCGCGGGCTGGTCTCGGACAACTTCGCCGAGCTGTCACCGTGGGCCAAGGTGGCCGATTATTTCTGGCACCTGGTGTTGCCGGTGATTGCCTTGGTCATCGGCGGTTTCGCCACGCTGACCATCCTCACCAAGAACAGCTTTCTCAACGAGATCTCGCGGCTGTACGTGGTCACCGCCCGTGCCAAGGGACTGAGTGAAAAACAGGTGCTGTACGGCCATGTGTTTCGCAACGCGATGCTGCTGGTCATTGCCGGTCTGCCGCAAGCGTTGGTGACGGTGTTCTTCGGCGGCTCGTTGCTGATCGAAGTGATCTTTTCTCTCGATGGTCTCGGCCGTCTCAGTTACGAAGCGGCGGTCGCGCGCGACTATCCGGTGGTGTTTGGTTCGCTGTTCATCTTCACCTTGTTCGGCCTGCTGATAAAACTGCTCGGCGACCTCTGTTACACGCTGGTTGACCCGCGCATCGACTTCACCGCGAGGGCTGCCTGATGCTGACATTATCTCCAATCGGCCAGCGCCGCTGGGCGCGGTTCAAAGCGCATCGGCGCGGCTGGTGGTCGTTGTGGCTGTTTCTTGCGCTGTTCGGCCTGAGCCTCGGCGGTGAACTGGTGGCCAATGACAAACCGCTGCTGGTGACGTATCAGGGCGACTGGTATTTCCCGGCGTTCAAGCGCTACACCGAGCAGGACTTCGGCGGCGAGTTGCCGTTTCAACCCGACTATCGCAGCGCTCAGGTGCAGCAATTGATTGAGGGGCAGGGCGGGCGGCTGTGGTTTGCGCCGATTCCGTTCGCGTTCGACACGGTCAATTACGACCTGACGGAACCGGCGCCGAGCCCCCCCAGTGGCGACAACTGGCTGGGCACCGACGATCAGGCGCGCGACGTGCTGGCGCGGGTGATTTTCGGCACGCGCGTGTCGCTGTTGTTTGCCCTGGCGCTGACGGCGGCGAGTGCGCTGATCGGTGTCGCCGCCGGGGCGTTGCAGGGTTACTACGGCGGCTGGGTCGACCTGATCGGCCAACGTTTGCTGGAGGTCTGGTCGGGGCTGCCGGTGTTGTACCTGCTGATCATTCTGTCCGGGTTTGTCGAGCCGAACTTCTGGTGGTTGCTGGGGATCATGGCGCTGTTTTCCTGGTTGAGCCTGGTCGATGTGGTGCGGGCCGAGTTCCTGCGCAGTCGCGGTCTCGAGTACGTGAAAGCCGCACGAGCGCTGGGTGTCGGTGATGCGCAGGTGATCGTCCGGCACATCCTGCCCAATGCCATGAGCGCGACGCTGACCTATCTGCCGTTCATTCTCACCGGCGCGATTGCGACCTTGTCAGCGCTGGATTTTCTCGGTTTCGGCATGCCGGCCGGCAGTGCTTCGCTGGGGGAGTTGATCGGTCAGGGCAAGAGCAATCTGCAAGCACCGTGGCTGGGGTTGACCGCGTTCTTTGCCTTGGCGCTGATCCTTTCACTGCTGGTATTCATCGGCGAAGCCTGCCGCGATGCGTTTGATCCGAGGACTTGAGATGCCTGAACATCTGATCGAAATACGTGACCTGCGCGTCGCGTTCAATGGCCAGCCTGTGGTGCACGGCATCGACCTCGATATCCGCCCCGGCGAGTGCGTGGCGCTGGTCGGGGAATCCGGCTCCGGCAAATCGGTGACGGCGCACAGCATTCTGCAATTGCTTGACCCGGCCATCACCCGGATCGACGGCAGCATCCGCTATGACGGCACGGAGTTGCTGGGCGTGCATGAGCGCTATCTGCGGCAACTGCGCGGTCACCGCATCGCGATGATTTTCCAGGAACCGATGAGTTCGCTGAATCCATTGCACACGATTGAGCGACAACTGGGTGAAAGCCTGGCGCTGCACAAGGGGCTGGCCGGGGCGGCGGCGCGGTTACGGATTCTGGAGTTGCTCGAACTGGTGGGCATCCAACGCCCGCGTGAGCGGCTCAAGGCTTATCCGCATCAACTCTCGGGCGGTCAGCGCCAACGGGTGATGATTGCCATGGCGCTGGCCTGTGAACCGCAGTTGCTGATTGCCGACGAGCCGACCACGGCGCTGGACGTGACCGTGCAACGCAAGATTCTGCTGTTGCTCAAAGAGCTGCAGGAGCGCTTGGGCATGGCGCTGTTGATCATCAGTCATGACCTGAATCTGGTGCGCAATATCGCTCAGCGGGTGGCGGTCATGCGTGGCGGGGTGATTGTCGAGCAGGCGTCGTGTGAACAGTTGTTCAGCGCGCCGCAGCATCCTTACAGCATTGAGTTGCTCAACGCTGAGCCGGCGGGCGAGGCGTTATGTCGGGAACCCGCTGAGGATTTACTGGAGGTGCGCGATCTCAATGTACGCTTCCGTTTGGGCGGCGGATGGCTGCGCGCGAAGTCTTGGTTGCACGCGGTCAACGGCATTGACTTGAATCTTCAGCGTGGCAAGACCTTGGGCATTGTCGGCGAATCCGGTTCCGGCAAATCGACACTGGGCCAGGCCATTCTGCGTTTGCTTGATGCCCAGGGCAGTATTCGCTTTCGGGGCGAGGCGCTGGAGCACTTGAACGGCAAGCAACTCCGGCCACTACGCAAATGCCTGCAAGTGGTGTTTCAGGATCCGTTCGGCAGTCTCAGTCCGCGCCTGTGTGTGGAGCAGATCATTGCTGAAGGTTTGCAGGTGCACAGCGATTTGAATGCCGGCGAGCGTGGGAGGGCGGTGATTGATGTGCTGCGTGAAGTCGGTCTCGATCCGGCCACCCGGCATCGCTATCCCCACGAGTTTTCCGGTGGTCAGCGGCAACGCATCGCCATTGCCCGGGCACTGGTGCTCAAGCCCGACTTGATCCTGCTGGATGAGCCGACGTCGGCACTGGATCGCACGGTGCAAAAACAGATTGTCGCGTTATTGCGGCGTTTGCAGGCGGAACACGGTTTGACCTACCTGTTCATCAGTCACGATCTGGCGGTGGTGCGCGCGTTGGCGCATGACTTGATTGTAATGAAGGAGGGTGAAGTGGTGGAGCGTGGCGAGACAAATGCGCTGTTTCATGCAGCGCAGCATCCGTATACCCGAGAGTTGCTGGCGGCTTCGTTCACCGGTTGACCACCTATCAAATGTGGGAGCGAGCTTGCTCGCGAATGCGATGTGACAGGCAATAGTGATGTCGACTGAGTTGACGCCTTCGCGAGCAAGCTCGCTCCCACAGGTGTTGAGCATAAGCAGTAAAGCTCGGCGCTCGAATGTAAAAATCCCGCCATGAAGGCGGGATTCTTTTTTTTACTGAACGACGCTATTACGACGGGAACAGTTCGGACAGTTTCATCGACAGCATCATGTCGCCTTCAACGCGCAGCTTGCCGCCCATGAAAGCCTGCATGCCGTCGGTTTCGCCGCTGACGATACCTTTCAGGGTTTCGCTGTCCAGCACCAGCGTGCAGTTGGCGTCCGGGTTTTCACCTTCCTGAATGTCGCAGGTGCCGTCTTTGACGATCAGCGAGTACTGCTTGTCTTCGTCGGTGATGTTGAAACCGAAGACCAGATCCAGGCCGGCAGCAGCGGCTGGGTTGAACTTGGCTTGCATTGCTTTTACGGCATCGGCTACGGAGGTCATGGTTCGATCCTTATGAGGTTGATTACAGCAAGGTTCACAGTTATCCGGACTCAACGGAAAGTGATGAGTTCCGGAGCCTTCAGCAGTTGCAGGTGTGCATGACTGTTGAAGGAGGCCAAAGCCACCTCGCGACCGCGGAACTTCAGCTGGTTGAGCGAGGTGTTGACGATTTGCCAGTTCAATTCAAAGGCCTGTTTCGCAGGCATTTGCGTAATGAGGTGGAGCAGGGCGGTGATGGTGCCGCCGGAGGTAAATACGGCGATTTTCTGGTTTTTATCGGCCAGATCGAGAATTCGCTGCAGCCCGGCCTGGACGCGTTCAACGAAACCCAGCCAGCTTTCCAGCCCCGGCGTGTCGTAAGTGCCGGCCAGCCAGCGCTCGATGATCAGGGCGAAAATGCGTTGGAATTCGCCACGGTTCTGCGCGGCGTTGCGCAGGATGTCGAGGGCTTCCGGCTCGGCCGCCAGCATGTCCGGGAGCAGGGCGCGGATGATCGCGTCGGCATCGAACTCGTTGAAGGCGGAATCGGTTTCCAGGGTCGGTACCGGCAGGCCTTTGGCGGCGAATTGCGCCAGCGCGCTGGTGGCCGTGTGCTGCTGACGACGCAGGTCACCGGCGAGGCAGCGATCGAAGCTGATACCCAGTTCAGCGAGGTGCTGACCGAGGATTTCTGCCTGGCGCACACCGGTTGGCGACAGGACGTCATAGTCGTCTGCACCAAAGGAGGCCTGGCCATGTCGAATCAAGTAGATGCTGCCCACGTCCGCGTCATCCCGGTACGTTGAAGGTTTGGCGAGGTTATGAGGATGACGGGAAGCTGTCAATGAAAAAACATACGCTTGTTTGAAATGCCCGTTACAGGCGTGTTGCCAGAGGTTTCACGGCTGGCCGATGAGCCAGCGCATGGGTATGCTGGAGCCATCCCGCGTGTGTTTCACATCCACGCACTGTTCTAAGGAGTCTCTGTGGAGTTTTTCACCGAATACGCCAGCTTCCTGGCCAAGACCGTCACCCTGGTGATCGCCATTCTGGTGGTACTGGCCAGTTTTGCTGCATTGCGCAGCAAGGGCCGGCGCAAATCGGCCGGTCAGTTGCAGGTCAGCAAACTCAATGATTTCTACAAGGGCCTGCGCGAGCGGCTGGAGCAGACCTTGCTCGACAAGGATCAGCTCAAGGCCATGCGCAAGGGCGAAGCCAAGTCCGAGAAAAACGCGAAAAAGCAGAAGAAGCAACCTGACGCCAAATCCCGCGTGTTCGTCCTCGATTTCGACGGCGACATCAAAGCCTCGGCCACCGAGAGCCTGCGCCATGAAATCACCGCGCTGCTGACCCTGGCCACGCCAAAGGACGAAGTGGTCCTGCGTCTGGAAAGCGGCGGCGGCATGGTCCACAGCTACGGCCTGGCGTCGTCGCAACTGGCGCGTATCCGCGAAGCCGGCGTGCCATTGACCGTTTGCATCGACAAGGTCGCGGCCAGCGGCGGCTACATGATGGCGTGCATCGGCGAGAAGATCATCAGCGCGCCGTTCGCGATTCTCGGCTCGATCGGTGTGGTTGCGCAGTTGCCCAACGTCAATCGCTTGCTGAAGAAGCACGACATCGACTTTGAGGTACTGACCGCCGGCGAGTACAAACGCACCCTGACCGTGTTTGGCGAAAATACCGAGAAGGGACGGGAGAAGTTCCAGGAAGACCTGGACATCACTCATCAACTGTTCAAAAACTTCGTGGCGCGCTATCGCCCGCAACTGGCGATTGACGATGTGGCTACCGGTGAAGTCTGGCTCGGCGTCGCGGCGCTGGACAAACAACTGGTCGATGAACTCAAGACCAGTGATGAATACCTGGCAGACCGGGCGAAAAAAGCCGAGGTCTATCACCTGCACTATGCCGAGCGCAAAAGCTTGCAGGAGCGTATCGGCATGGCCGCCAGCGGTTCAGTTGACCGCGTTCTGCTGAGCTGGTGGAGTCGTCTGACTCAGCAACGCTTCTGGTAAAGCGAGCAGGCATAAAAAAACGCCGGTCACATGACCGGCGTTTTTTCGTCCGCAGCTAACCTTCAGCGGCGGCGGAACAGCGGCAGCGGCTCGTCAGTGGCGGCCTGATAGGTCACCGAGAAGTCCTTGAGGCCTTCCAGCGCTTCGTACGGGTCTTTGTCCGCACGGATGGCAAAGGCATCGAAACCGCAGCGATGCATATAAAACAACTGATCGCGCAACACGTCGCCAATCGCCCGCAACTCACCTTTGAAACCATAACGGTCGCGCAGCAGACGGGCGTTGGAGTAATTGCGGCCGTCGGTGAACGCCGGGAAGTTCAAGGCAATCACCTGAAACTCAGCCACGTCTTCACCGATTTCTTCGGCTTCTTCGTCGGCGTCCAGCCAGATGCCCAGACCACCGTCGCGGGCCTTGAGCATGCGGCTGTGTTCGCGCCACAGTTGCAACGGCACGATCAGATCGTCGCAGTTGCTGATCTCGTCGATGTTGAAATCCTTGGGCAGCAAGTGCCAGGTTTCGTCGACGACCTCGTTGTTCTTAATGATTCGCTGCATAGACGCGTTCCTTGAAGAGGTCGATGCCAATACGCTGGTAGGTGTCAATGAAGCGCTCGTCTTCGGTACGTTGTTCAACGTACACGTCGATCAGCTTCGAGATCACGTCCGGCATGGCGTCCTGGGCGAAGGACGGGCCGAGGATCTTGCCCAGGCTCGCATCACGGCTGGCGCTGCCACCGAGGGAGACCTGATAGAACTCTTCGCCTTTCTTGTCGACGCCGAGGATGCCGATGTGGCCGACATGGTGGTGACCGCAGGCGTTCATGCAACCGGAGATGTTCAGGTCCAGTTCACCGATGTCGAACAGGTAATCCAGGTCGTCGAAGCGGCGCTGGATCGATTCGGCAATCGGGATCGACTTGGCGTTGGCCAGCGAGCAGAAATCACCGCCGGGGCAGCAGATGATGTCGGTCAGCAGGCCGATGTTCGGCGTGGCGAAACCGCCTTCACGCAGTTCGCCCCAGAGGGTGAACAGTTGGCTTTGCTCGACGTCGGCAAGAATGATGTTCTGCTCGTGCGAGGTGCGCAGCTGACCGAAGCTGTAGCGGTCGGCCAGATCGGCGACGGCATCGAGCTGCTTGTCAGTGATGTCGCCCGGGGCAACGCCGGTCGGCTTCAGCGACAGGGTCACGGCGACATACCCCGGCTTTTTGTGCGCCAGGGTGTTGCGGGTGCGCCAGCGAGCGAAACCCGGATGCTCTTTGTCGAGATCGGCGAGTTGCGCGGTCTGGTTTTCCAGCGCTTTGTAGTCCGGGTCGACGAAGTGCTTGGCCACGCGCTGCAGCTCGGCGTCGGTCAATGTGGTCTGGCCACCGCGCAGGTGTTCCATTTCCGCATCGACTTTCTGCGCGAACACTTCCGGCGTGAGGGCTTTGACGAGGATCTTGATCCGCGCCTTGTATTTGTTGTCGCGACGGCCGTAGCGGTTGTAAACCCGCAGGATGGCGTCGAGGTAGCTCAACAGGTCCTGCCACGGCAGGAACTCGTTGATGAATGCGCCAACCACTGGCGTACGGCCGAGGCCACCACCGACCAGCACACGGAAACCCAGTTCGCCAGCGGCGTTGTGCACCGGCTCAAGGCCAATGTCGTGGACTTCAATGGCGGCGCGGTCAGCGGTCGAACCGTTGACGGCGATTTTGAATTTACGCGGCAGGTAAGCAAATTCCGGGTGGAACGTGGTCCACTGGCGGACGATTTCGCACCATGGGCGCGGATCGATCACTTCGTCGGCAGCGACACCGGCGAACTGGTCGGTGGTGACGTTGCGCAGGCAGTTGCCGCTGGTCTGGATCGCGTGCATCTGCACGGTGGCCAGTTCAGCCAGAATGTCCGGGATGTCTTCCACCGCCGGCCAGTTGAACTGCACATTCTGCCGCGTACTGATGTGGGCGTAGCCCTTGTCGTAGTCGCGGGCAATCTTGGCCATCATGCGCGTCTGACGCGAAGTCAGTTGGCCGTAAGGCACCGCCACCCGCAACATCGGCGCGAAGCGCTGGATGTAGAGGCCATTTTGCAGGCGCAGGGGGCGGAATTCTTCTTCGCTCAGCTCACCTGCCAGATAGCGTCGGGTCTGATCACGGAACTGCTTGACGCGGTCCTCGATGATCCGCTGATCGTACTCGTCGTATACGTACATATAAGTCCTGTTCTCAGGCTTGGGCTACTCGGAAAACGCTGCGTTTTCGCGTGCTGGAGTCCGGTTTTGCCTCTGCAATTCTGCGCGCACGGCCGCGCACTCCCTAGAGGAGCCGGGGCAATATACCCGTTTGCAGTTATGCGCAAAAGTGATGTTTGAGTATATGTAAAGAACCAAATCGCCTAACGAGAATGGCTGTCAACTAACCCACATTTGTCGTGCGGACAATCATCGTCTTAACTGTGGTCGAGTCTTTCTGCAATCACCGATAAAACCGACAAGAGGCGATGCAATGAGCAACCCGACCAAGGCAAGAAAAAGCGACAGCAGTGTCGATGCGTGGGCCATTTTGTTCCTGATCATTCTGGTAGTAGGGACAGCGGTATTCTGGGTCAGCCATCAGTAAAACGACCTATCCGGGCCCGCGCCCGACGAATTGTCGGACAAAAAGCGGGATCAGGCATCAATAGCCAGAGGATCGATGGCTATAATGCGCGGCCAT
This sequence comes from Pseudomonas sp. AIG, assembly GCF_977020205.1. Classification (NCBI taxonomy): domain Bacteria; kingdom Pseudomonadati; phylum Pseudomonadota; class Gammaproteobacteria; order Pseudomonadales; family Pseudomonadaceae; genus Pseudomonas; species Pseudomonas sp. AIG. The sequence continues at coordinate 80,900 of NZ_CDROCK010000025.1, forward strand.
TTTTCCTTGGGCCCGGATGCTTCATGTTCAAGTTTTTCCACATCGGTTTTCTGCTGTTCGGCGCGCTGTTTCAGACCGGCGCGCGGGCGGAGTCTGTGCTGTTTTTGAACCCGGGCTCGACACAGGAAGCCTTTTGGGTCAGCTATTCGCAATTCATGCAGGCGGCCGCCCGGGATCTGGGTATCGATCTGCAGATCCTCTATTCCCAGCGCCAGCCCGAACTGACCCTGGCGCAGGCACGCTTGGCGTTGCAGGGGCCGAATCGTCCCGAGTACCTGATTTTCGTCAACGAACAATACGTTGCGCCGCAAATCCTGCGTCTGGCCGAGAACAGTGGCGTAAAACTGTTTATGGTCAACGCCGCGCTGACCCCGGACCAACAGGCAATGGTCGGTGAGCGTGACGATCGCATCGGCAGCCTGATACCGAACGACGAGGAGGGCGGTTACTTGATGATGAAGGAGCTGATCCGCCTGCATCCGTCGTCGGCAAACGCTGAGCCGATTGAAGTGTTGGCGTTCTCCGGCCTGAAGGTCACCCCCTCGGCGCAACTGCGCGAGCGCGGCATGCAGCGGGCGTTGGCCGAACATCCCCAGACTCGCTTGCGACAGCTGGTTTACAGCGGCTGGACCCAAGAACGCGCCTATGAACAGGCCAGGCAATTGTTCACGCGTTATCCGAAGGTGTCGCTGGTGTGGTCGGCCAATGATGAAATGGCTTTCGGCGCGATGCGCGCGTACGCCGAGACGGGCAAGGTTCCTGGCAAAGATGCCTTGTTCAGTGCGGTCAATACGTCACCGGCGGCTTTGCAGGCGCTGGTTGACGGGCGCCTGAGCGCGTTGGTCGGGGGGCATTTCACCCTGGGTGGCTGGGCATTGGTCGAGTTGCATGACGTTGAGCAAGGCGTCGAGCTGAATCACTACGGCGGCCGTGACCGGCAGATTCCCCTGTTGCAGTTGATCGACATACCGCACGCCCGGCAAATGCTGGCCATGGGCAAATCGCCGGACTACGGCGTGAATTTCCGCAAGCTCTCGGCCAAGGGACGTCCGGACTCGTATCGCTACCCGTTCACCCTGCAAACCCTGATGCGCTGACTTCGTCAAACCCCGGCGAAATGCAGCACCAGTTTGACGATGGCAAACAGCGTCAGTGCAAACACTGCGGTGAACAGAATGCCCAGCACCACGAAATGGCTGGGCTTGCCATGGGTGAAGTCCCTTGCCCGGTTCTTGCCGCTTTGCACCCCGAACGCCGCCGCCATCACGCTGTGCAGCATCTGCCAGAAGGTCGGCGGTTTGTTGTCGACTGGATCGTCCATAAATCCCTCGTCTGCCGTGTGTGTCAGACAAGCATAGCCAACCCTTTGCAGAACACCGCAAAAGCAAATGTGGGAGCGACGGTGCGACGATTCGACTTGCTCGCGAATGCGGTCGATCATTCAGCATTAATGTTGAATGACATGACGCCTTCGCGAGCAAGCTCGCTCCCACAGGGTTTTGCGTAAGTCTTGATTAGTTATCGTAGCCGAGGTTCGGCGCGAGCCAGCGCTCGGTCACGCTCAGCTCCTGACCTTTGCGCGAGGTGTAACTGGCGACCTGATCCTTATCGACCTTGCCTACGGCGAAGTACTGCGCCTGCGGATGGGCGAAGTACCAGCCACTGACCGCTGCCGCCGGGAACATCGCGTAGTGTTCGGTGAGGAACACGCCGCTGCGGCCAGCACGCATTTCTTCGGCTTGCGGATCAAGCAGCGCAAACAACGCAGCCTTTTCGGTGTGATCCGGGCAGGCCGGGTAACCCGGAGCAGGGCGGATGCCGCTGTATTGCTCTTTGATCAGCGCTTCGTTGTCGAGGGTTTCGTCCTTGGCGTAACCCCAGTGCTCTTTACGCACTTGCTGGTGCAGCCATTCGGCACAAGCCTCGGCCAAACGGTCGGCGAGGGCTTTGACCATGATCGAGTTGTAGTCGTCGCCGGCGTCCTGATAAGCCTTGGCGACTTCCTCGGCGCCGATGCCGGCGGTGGTGATGAAACCCCCGACGTAGTCGGTCACTTCACTGTCCTTCGGCGCAACGAAGTCGGCCAGCGAGAAGTTTGGCTTGCCGTCGGTCTTGATGATCTGCTGACGCAGGTGATGCAGTTTGGCCAATGGCTGGCCGTCATCGCCGTACAGTTCGATGTCGTCGTCATGCACCTGATTGGCCGGCCAGAAGCCGAACACCGCACGGGCGCTGATCAACTTCTCGTCGATCAGCTTGGCGAGCATTTCCTGCGCGTCCTTGTACAGCGCGGTGGCGGCTTCACCGACCACTTCGTCTTCGAGGATGCGCGGGAATTTGCCGGCCAGGTCCCAGGAGATGAAGAACGGCGTCCAGTCGATGTATTCGGCCAGCACCTTGAGGTCGATGTTGTCCAGCACCTTGCTGCCGGTGAACGTCGGTTTGACCGGCTCATAAGTCGCCCAGTCAAACTGCGGCTTTTTGGCAATCGCGGCGGCGTAGCTCAAGCGTTCGGTACGGGCGCTGCGGTTGGCGGTGCGTTCGCGCACTTCAACGTATTCGGCACGGGTTCTTTCAACGAAACCGGCCTTCAATTCTTTCGACAGCAACTGCGTCGCCACGCCCACCGCACGGGAGGCGTCGGTCACGTAGACCACGGCATCGTTGCTGTACTTCGGCTCGATCTTCACGGCGGTGTGCGCTTTGGACGTGGTCGCGCCACCGATCATCAGCGGCAGATGGAAATCCTGACGCTGCATCTCACGCGCGACGTGGACCATTTCATCCAGCGACGGCGTGATCAGGCCGGACAGGCCGATGATGTCGCACTTCTGCTCTTTGGCCACTTGCAGAATCTTCTCCGCCGGCACCATCACGCCGAGGTCGACGATGTCGTAGCCGTTGCAACCGAGCACCACGCCAACAATGTTCTTGCCGATGTCGTGCACGTCGCCCTTCACCGTGGCCATGAGGATCTTGCCCTTGGCTTCCGGCTTGTCGCCTTTTTCCAGTTCGATAAACGGGATCAAGTGGGCCACGGCCTGCTTCATCACGCGAGCGGATTTCACCACTTGCGGAAGGAACATTTTGCCGGCGCCGAACAGGTCGCCAACGATGTTCATGCCGGACATCAGCGGACCTTCGATCACTTCGATCGGACGGGCGAACGACTGACGCGATTCTTCGGTGTCTTCAACGATGTGCGTGGTGATGCCTTTGACCAGTGCATGTTCCAGACGCTTGTTGACCTCCCAGCTGCGCCACTCTTCGGTCTCGGCTTCCTTGACGCTGCCATCGCCCTTGTACTTGTCGGCAATGGCGAGGAGGGCGTCGGTGCCGTTTGGCGTGCGGTTGAGTACCACGTCTTCGACGGCATCGCGCAGTTCCTGCGGGATCTGGTCGTAGATCTCCAGTTGACCGGCGTTGACGATGCCCATGGTCAGGCCCGCGCGGATCGCGTACAGCAGGAACACCGAGTGAATCGCCTCGCGCACCGGGTTGTTGCCACGGAACGAGAACGACACGTTGGACACGCCGCCCGAGGTCAGCGCATACGGCAGTTCATCGCGGATATAGGCGCAGGCATTGATGAAGTCCACAGCGTAGTTGTTGTGTTCTTCGATGCCGGTGGCGACGGCGAAGATGTTCGGGTCGAAGATGATGTCTTCCGGCGGGAAGCCGACTTCGTTGACCAGAATGTCGTAGGAGCGTTTGCAGATCTCTTTCTTGCGCGCTTCGGTGTCGGCCTGGCCAGCTTCGTCGAACGCCATCACCACCACCGCAGCGCCGTAGCGCTTGCACAGTTTGGCGTGGTGGATGAACTGCTCGACGCCTTCTTTCATGCTGATCGAGTTGACGATGCCCTTGCCCTGAATGCACTTGAGGCCGGCTTCGATCACTTCCCATTTCGACGAGTCGATCATGATCGGCACGCGCGAGATGTCCGGCTCACCGGCGATCAGATTGAGGAAGGTCACCATGGCCTTCTTCGAATCGAGCATCCCTTCGTCCATGTTGATGTCGATCACCTGCGCGCCGGCCTCGACCTGTTGCAGGGCGACTTCCAGCGCTTCGGTGTAGTTGTCTTCACGGATCAGCCGGGCGAATTTGGCCGAGCCGGTGATGTTGGTGCGTTCGCCGACGTTGACGAACAACGAACTGCGATCGATGGTGAACGGCTCCAGGCCCGAGAGGCGGCAAGCCTTGGGGATGTCGGGAATCTGCCGTGGCGCATAACCGGCGACGGCTTTGGCGATGGCTTCGATGTGCCCCGGCGTGGTGCCGCAGCAGCCGCCGACGATGTTGAGGAAGCCGCTCTGGGCAAACTCTTCGATGACTTTGGCGGTTTCCGACGGCAGCTCGTCGTACTCGCCGAATTCGTTCGGCAGACCGGCGTTCGGGTGCGCGGACACGTGGGTGCTGGCCTTGTTCGACAGCTCTTCCAGGTACGGACGCAACTCGCTGGCGCCGAGCGCGCAGTTGAGGCCGACGGAAATTGGCTTGGCGTGTGCCACCGAGTTCCAGAACGCTTCGGTGGTCTGGCCCGACAGGGTCCGGCCGGAGGCGTCGGTGATGGTCCCGGAAATCATGATTGGCAGTTCGATGTGCAGCTCTTCGAACACGCCTTGCACGGCGAAGATCGCCGCTTTGGCATTGAGGGTGTCGAAAATGGTTTCGATCAGGATCAGGTCGGCGCCGCCCTCGATCAGGCCTTTGGTGGCTTCGGTGTAGTTTTCCACCAACTCATCAAAGGTGACGTTGCGATAGCCCGGGTTGTTGACGTCCGGCGACAGCGAGCAGGTGCGACTCGTAGGACCGAGCACGCCGGCGACGAAGCGCGGCTTGTCCGGGTTCTCGGCGGTCTTGGCGTCGGCGACCTTGCGCGCCAGACGTGCGCCTTCTACGTTTAACTCGTAGGCCAGTTCTTCCATGCCGTAGTCGGCCATGGAAATTCGCGTAGCGTTGAAGGTATTGGTTTCGAGGATGTCGGCGCCGGCATCCAGATAGGCTTTCTCGATGCCGCCGATCACATCGGGACGGGTGATCACCAACAGGTCGTTGTTGCCCTTGACGTCACTCGGCCAGTCCGCGAAGCGTTTGCCGCGATAATCCTGTTCTTCGAGCTTGTAGCTCTGGATCATCGTGCCCATGCCGCCGTCGAGTATCAGGATGCGCTCTTTGAGAGCTTGCTTGAGAGCTTGAAGGCGGACGCTGCGATCGGACATTTGGACTACTCGGAAAGACCATTACGAAGGAGCGGGATCATAGCAAACCTGTGCGCTTTTGGAGCATGCGGGGCTTTTGCATGAATATCGCTCATGTTGGTACGGGCGTCATACTGTAGAATCGCGGCGTTTTTTTACAATCGGGATCAGCAGCATGTCTTACCGCGTCATTGGTTTTGTGTTGCTGTTTCTCAGCTGGGGCGCCGTGGCGCAAGAGCCAGCGACTGTGCCGGGCATTTCTCAGTCGATTTCTTACGTCCGCGACATCCAGCCAATTTTCACCGAGAAGTGCGTGGCCTGCCATGCGTGCTACGACTCGGCCTGTCAGCTCAACCTGGGCAGTGGCGAGGGCGCGGCCCGTGGCGCCAGCAAGATGCCGGTTTACGATGGCGAGCGCACACAAGCGGCACCGACCACTCGGCTGTTTTACGACGCCTTCGGCAAACGTGCCTGGCAGCAGAAAGACTTCTATTCGGTGCTCGATGCCCAAGGCAGTCAGGCGGCGCTGATGGCGCGCATGCTCGAACTCGGGCACAAAACGCCATTGACGCCGAATGCCAAACTCCCGGAAGAGATTGTGCTGGGCCTGAATCGCGAGAACATGTGCGCGCTGCCGGCCGAATTTGAGGGTTATGCCGGTGCCCATCCGAAAGAAGGCATGCCGCTGGCGGTGACCGGGCTGACCGATCAGCAATATCAGACGCTGCAGCGCTGGCTGGCCTCGGGTGCGCCGATTGACGAGCAAGGCCTGGCGCCGAGCGCGAAAGAGGCGCTGCAAATCGTCCAGTGGGAAAATCTGCTTAATACTCCCGGCGCCCGGCAGAGTCTGGTCGGACGCTGGCTTTACGAGCACTTGTACCTCGCGCACATCTATTTCAAGGATGGCGAGCCGGGGCATTACTTCCAGTGGGTGCGTTCGCGCACTCCGAGCGGTCAGCCAATCGACCTGATCGCCACCCGTCGTCCCAACGACGATCCGGGCACGCAGGTGTATTACCGCTTGTGGCCGGTGCAAGGGGTGATCGTGCATAAAACTCACATCACTTATCCGCTGAGTACGGCGAAGATGGCGCGGGTGAAAAGCCTGTTCTATAGCGGCAATTGGCAGGCCAATGCGCTGCCCGGTTACGGTCCGCAGAGTCGCGCCAATCCGTTTGCCACGTTCGAAGCGATTCCGGCGCAGGCGCGTTATCAGTTCATGCTCGATAACGCCGAATACTTTGTCCGTACTTTTATTCGTGGCCCGGTGTGCCGTGGGCAGATTGCGACCGACGTGATCCGCGACAACTTCTGGGCGCTGTTCCAGGCACCGGAACACGACCTCTATATCACCGACCCGAACTACCGCGGCCAGGCCACGCCGTTGTTGGCCATGCCGGGGCAGAACGACGATGTCGGCAGCGTCCTCAGCCTGTGGCACAACTACCGCAACAAACGTAACGAGTACGAGGCGTTGCGCCGCGACAGTTATGCCGATCAACCGGCTCCGAGCTGGTCGACGCTGTGGGCTGGCAACGACAACGCGTTGCTGAGCATTTTCCGCCACTTCGACAGTGCTTCGGTGACCAAAGGCCTGATTGGCGAGGTGCCGCAGACGATGTGGTTGTTCGACTATCCGCTGCTGGAACGCACCTATTACCAGTTGGCAGTCAACTTCGATGTGTTCGGTAACGTGTCCCATCAGGCACAAACCCGCCTGTATTTCGATCTGATCCGTAACGGTGCGGAACAAAACTTCCTGCGCCTGATGCCCGCCGATTCCCGCGAGGATTACCTCGACGATTGGTACCAGAGCAGCGGCCAGTTCAAGATGTGGCTCGATTACGAGGCGATTGATGACGACAAACCGACCGCGCTGAAACTCGACGAGAAAGACCCGAAATACGACTTCGCCATGCAGTTGCTGGCGCGTTACGGCGATCTCAATGCGCGGCCTGATCCGATCAACCGTTGCGACGGCGCTTATTGCTCGCGGCCGAATATCGACCCGGCGCTGCAAAACGCCGAGCAGGCGCTGAGTCGCCTGACTTCGCGTCCGGCGGCCGGTTTGAAGGTCATCGACCAACTGCCGGAAGCCACCATGCTGCGCGTTGAAACTGTCAGCGGCAAACGCGAGGTCTACAGCCTGCTGCGCAACCGGGCGCACAGCAACGTGGCGTTCCTGCTCGGTGAGTCACTGCGCTATCAGCCGGGGCTGGACACGCTGACCATTTACCCGGGCGTGCTCAGCAGCTATCCGAACTTCATCTTTAATATCCCTGCCGATCAGGTGCCTGAATTTGTCGATGCGATGGAAAATGCCAAGGATGCCAATCGCTTCGAGAAAATCGTCGAACGCTGGGGGATCCGCCGCAGCCATCCGCAATTCTGGTTCTATTTCCATGATCTGAGCCAGTACCTGCACGAAACCGACCCGGTGGAAGAGGGCGTGCTGGACATGAACCGCTACGAGAATCTTTGATCATTTGAGGCGAGGCTGCTGTCCCAACTTCAAGCGACACCGCAAAACCCCTGTAGGAGTGAGCCTGCTCGCGATAGCGGAGAATCAGGCACTGGAGATGTTGAATGTGCCGCCGCCATCGCGAGCAGGCTCACTCCTACAAGGGGTCTGCGGTGGTTTCAGGAATTGTGATCGGGAGCGGCAGATGTTGATTTCAGTGCAAGCCCTGCGTGCGCTTGCAGCGTGGATGGTGGTCTGCCACCACTTCATGCAGATTTTCTTCGACTTCAAAGCGCGCGGGCCGATTGGGCAACTGTTTATCGACAAAGGCGCGGTGGGCGTCGATATCTTCTTCGTCATCAGTGGGCTGGTAATTTTCCTCTCGACCGAAAACAAACCGCTGCCGCCCGCGCGTTTCCTGCTGTACCGGCTGTTTCGCATCGTCCCGGCGTATTGGCTGTACACGCTGTTGATGGCGCTACTGGTGGTGTTCGCCCAGCCGTTACTGCCGGATCAAACGGTGGACTGGGGTCATCTGCTGCTGTCGTTGCTGTTCATTCCTACCGAGAATCCCGGCGGCTACGGTATCTATCCGACGTTGAATGTCGGCTGGACGTTGAATTACGAAATGCTTTTCTACGTGCTGTTTGCCTGGGCACTGCTGTTTCGCTTGCAGGTGCGCCTGCTGGTGGTCGCGGCGCTGTTGTTTGCGGTGTGCCAGGCGTGGACCGGGTTTGGCTGGGTCAGCGCGTTTTATCGGTCGGACATCGTCTATGAGTTTCTGCTGGGGATCGGCATTGGCATGCTCTATCGCCGGGGCTGGATCGGCCCTGGTTTGTGGCTGCCGCTGACCGCCATCGGCGCGGCGTTAATGGCGATTTATCACCTGGCACCGGCGCCGAGGTTGCTCAACTGGGGGGCGCCGAGCGCGGTGCTGGTGATGGCGTGTATCTCGCTTGAGCGTTATGTCGAGCGCAGTCGTGTCCTCAAACTGCTCGGCGATTGCTCGTATTCGGTGTATCTGATGCACGTTCTGGTGTTGTCGGCAGGCGGATATCTGGCCCGGCGCTACGGCATCAATGCGTATTTGATGTTTGTCGTGTGCGCGCTGGCCATCGGCGTCGGTTCCTGGCTGAGCTACGAATGGGTGGAAAAGCGCAGCTATCGCTGGCTCAAAGCCTGTATCGACAATGAGCCTGACGAGAATCTTTCCCGACAAAAATACTAGGACTTTGTCCGGCGCAACGATTGGCGTAAACTGCGCCCAAGCCTGCGAGGAGTTTCCATGACCGCTATTACCATTACCGACGCCGCCCACGATTACCTGGCCGATCTGCTCTCCAAGCAGAACACCCCGGGCATCGGCATCCGCGTCTTCATCACCCAGCCTGGCACCCAGTACGCCGAAACCTGCATTGCCTACTGCAAGCCGGGCGAAGAAAAGCCTGAAGACACCGCGCTGGGGCTGAAAAGCTTCACCGCTTACATCGATCACTTCAGCGAAGCGTTTCTTGACGACGCTGTTGTCGACTACGCCACCGACCGCATGGGCGGCCAGCTGACCATCAAGGCGCCCAACGCCAAAGTACCGATGGTCAACGCCGACAGCCCGGTCAACGAGCGCATCAACTATTACCTGCAAACCGAAATCAACCCGGGGCTGGCCAGCCACGGCGGTCAGGTCAGCCTGATCGATGTGGTTGAAGACGGCATCGCCGTGCTGCAGTTCGGCGGCGGCTGCCAAGGCTGCGGCCAGGCGGACGTGACCCTGAAGGAAGGCATCGAGCGCACCTTGCTCGAGCGCATCCCTGAACTGAAGGGCGTTCGCGACGTGACCGACCACACGCAGAAAGAAAACGCCTACTACTAAGGTGTTCGCTGCGGACATGAAAAACGGCGCCCCGTGAGCGCCGTTTTTTTATGCCGGAAATTCAAGAAAGCCTTCGCGAGCAAGCTCGCTCCCACATTTGATCGCATTCCCAATGTGGGAGCGAGCTTGTTCGCGAAAGGGCCTTTATGGGCGATAAAGATGAGCATGCCCGGCGCGATACAGCGATGACTCGCTAAACACTTCACTGCCCAAAACGCGCCCAACCAGAATCAACGCCGTACGCCGAAACCCTTTGGCCTCGACCTTCCCGGCGATATCCGCCAGCGTCCCCACCACCCAATCCTGATCCGGCCACGTCGCCCGGTGAATCACTGCAATCGGGCAATCCGCGCCGTAATGCGGCAGCAGCTCCGCCAGAATCTTCTCCAGATGGTTGACCCCCAGATGAATTGCCATCGTCGCGCCGTGTTGCGCCAGACTGCCGAGTTCTTCGCCCGCCGGCATCGCGGTTTTATCGGCATAGCGGGTCAGAATCACACTTTGCGAAACGTCCGGCAGAGTCAGCTCCGCACCCAGCAACGCGGCACAGGCTGCCGTCGCCGTGACCCCCGGAATGATCTCGAACGGAATATTCAGCTCACGCAGATAACGGATCTGCTCGCCGATCGCGCCATACAGGCTCGGATCGCCGGAATGCACGCGTGCCACATCCTGGCCCTTGGCATGCGCGGTCTTGATCAGTTCGATGATCTGCTCCAGATGCAGTTCAGCGCTGTTGACCACCGTCTCGGCTTGATGGCCGTCGAGCACCGCCGCCGGCACCAGCGAGCCTGCATAGATAATCACCGGGCAACTGCGGATCAGCCGCTGGCCTTTGACGGTGATCAATTCCGGGTCGCCGGGGCCGGCGCCGATGAAGTAAACGGTCATCGTTAAATCCTTGGAAAAGAGGCGCAGCAACGCTTCAGATGAAGATTGCTCATGATCAATGGCGGGGATTATCGGGATTTTACGCCGCGCCGGCCAATGCCAACGTTGCCTGAGCGTATTTTTGCCGGGAAATCAGCAGTTTTGCCGGTGCCTGGATCAACTGTTCGGCGAGGGCCAACGCCGCGCTTTCTGCCACGCCGTAGCAACCGGTGCGTTCGTAGGCGATTTGCGAATGGTGGCTGAGTCGTTGCTGATAACTGGCCAGTTCTTCACTGCTGAAATACAGCAAGGGCAGGGCCAGTTGTGCGGCAAGTTCTTGCAGGCCAGGCTCATCGCGCTTCAAGTCGATGCTGGCCAACGCCTTGACCGTTTCAAGTTCAATACGGTGTGCCTGTAAGGCTTGGTCAAGCAACGCGCGCAGCGTGCTGGCCGGGCAGCCGCGCTGGCAGCCCAGGCCGACCACGAAGGTCGGCGCTGCGCTGTCATGGCTCATGCGTGGTATTGGCCATCGCTTTTGCGGCGGAACAACCAGGCGCTGATCAGGCCCAGGGCCAGCCAGAACGCCACGTTGGTCAACTGCGAAGCGATTTTGAACTGAGCTTCCAACGCTTCTGGCGCGAGCATCGAATGCACTTCCGGCTGCGGTGCGCCGATCACGTGCGGCACGGCGAGAATGGCCACGCCGAGGACTTTCATCAGCCAGTGACGGCTGAACGCGATCAACGACAGGCCGACGGCGGTCGAGGCGGCTGTGCCGATCCACCACATCTGTCGCGAGGCCAGGTCAGCGGCCGCGGTGCCCGGCAACTCGGGTGGCAGACCCAGGGTTGGCGCTAGAACGAAGGTGGCATAACCGGCCAGACCCCAGAGCAGACCTTGTGAGGTTTTGGTCGGGGCGCGCAGGGTGTACAGGCCCGCGAGCATCAGGGCGAAACCCACCGCAACCACCAGATTGCCGCCAGTGGTCGAGACCACGCGCTGCCAGCCGTCTTCCGGCTCCCAGGCTTCGGCATCGTGGGTGTGGCCGGCCATGGCGCCTTCGGCGTGTTCATGAACAGCCACCGGTTCGGCTTTCTCGTAGGTTTCGGCCTGAAGAATCAGCGGTGAAACCCAGAAGCTTTGCAGCAGGGTGAGGAGCAGGGCGGCCAGCAGCCCGGTGAAACCTGCGGTTTGCGCAATACGCTTGATCATGTCGGCAGGTCTCAGTGGCACGGAAACGCGGCGCTGTGGCGGGTATCGTGGGCGGCGTTGTGCACCGCTTCGATGTGCGAGAAACCGGCGAAGTAGACCAGGCTGGCGCCGAGGATCGACGCGAAGATCGCGGCGCTCAGGCGTTGGCTCAGGGTGGTGGTGCTGGCGATTTTGTCCGTGTTGCTGCCGGTGCTGCTGATGATCGACATGGCGCTTCCCTCTGGAGTGTCAGTGGGTGAATCGAGCGCATGAAAACCCCTGCGGGTCGGGCTCGCAGAGGTTCGAACAGCGCCCGCCCACCGCGGGTTTGTTATGTTCAGCGACGCACAAGGTGCGGACTGTGTGTTGCGGGCCGGTCTCCGGGCTCACGAGGGGTTGGCGTCAGGCCGACCTGCAAGCGTCACCTTCCCATGCCGCACGGGCACAGTGGTTTTGACGCTTCGCTCGCTTACCGTTGCGGGGGCAGCACCGGACTGACATGGGCTTGAGTAAAGCACATGATTCACCGGTTTCCCGTTTCACCCTGTGAAGGGCACCCGTAACAAGTTGTGTAGGAGAGCATGAGGGGGGGATTTGAGTCAATTGGATGGGGGGCATATCCGTTGCTGCGGTAACGGCGGCTTAGGGTTTCGCCCTTACGGCGAGTCACCTTTTCCAAACGCCGAAAAGGTAACCGAAAAGGCTTTGCCCTGACGTTCGGCCCTCGCTGTGGCTCGGGTTCCTTCGCTCCGGGATTGATCCGGGGGGCAGCGCCTACGGTTTGCTTCGCTGCACCTCCTCTCGCTGTGTTTGGCTGCGCCA